>DATBCZ010000023.1:0-3391 GCA_036270175.1 Steroidobacteraceae bacterium
GCTGTATCGTGCGTTCCGACACGCCGCGCACGTTTGCGATTTCGACGAACGAGAAGCCGCAGAAGAACTTGAGGTCGACCAACTCCGCAAGCGCGGGGTCGTGTGCGGACAGTGTATCGATCGCGCTTCCCAGGGATTCCAATTCCGCCGCAGCCGCGCTCGATTCGGGCGGAGAGTTCGGCAAGCTCGTGATCTCGAAGCCGCCGCCCCGTTTGATGGCCTGGCGACGGCGGACCATGTCAATCACCAGGTTGCGCATCACGCGCGAGGCGTAGGCCAGGAACTCGCCTTGCGCGGGGAGAGCCGCTCCCGGACGCTGCCGCAGCTTCAGATAAGCCTCATGCAGAATCGTAGTGGGGCTCAGGGCGCCGTTATCACCACTGCGTTGCAGTTCGCGCTGCGCAATCTGCCGCAGTTCCATATAAAGCATGGCGAAACGCGTTCCTTGCGTCTCGTTGTTTTCCATGGCGGCTCAGTAAATAACCGACGGCAACCACCCACCGTCCGGCTGATTGTAGAGACCGATCGTCATGAGGGTCATTGTTTGCGTGATACGCAGTTTCTCCCCGAGGCACCAACGCAACAGTTCGCCATTGCGCGTCGGAACCAGAAATCCGGGGCCGATGAAAGACTCCGCGGCGCCGATGAGCGCCTTGATGTCGTCGTTGGACTCGCCGACCGTCTGACCGACGAATCCGACAGACGTGGAGTAGCCTGTTATGCGACCCGGGCGCTCGACGACCAGCGCAGTACCCTGCGTGACCGCGTCGGCCAGTTCACCGCCTCGATCACGCATAGCTGCATCCATGAGCGCCCGGCCGGCGCCGTCGTTCTGCGCCCCTGGGTCGACGGTAATGGGCCCCAGGCCGCTGATCGGATTGCGCTCGTCCAGAAAGTTGCTGCCGACGACCTTGCCATCGATCTCGGCCACGATGTCAAAGACTCCCGGGTGGCTTATCAAGCCGGATAGCATCCCCGCCGCGGCTTCCGGGCTCGGGAAATCGGGCAGAAAATTGTGCGCCTCGGCGAGTGCGGTGAACGCGTGGTAGCAGATCTCGCCGACGGCTGCCGCATCAGTCGAGTTGCCTCTGCGGAGATGGATGGCCATTTGATGTTCTCCCCGGGGTCCGGCGGTAGGACTTGGTTGTTCCGTGGGTTGGCTCGAGGGCGAGTCTAGCGGCGGGGCTTGACGGTGCGCAATCAGCTTTGTTGGGTAACGCGGCGCACGAACTGCGCGAGGTCGGCATTGAAGCGCTGTGGGGATTCCCAGAAGGGCATGTGGGCGAGGTCGTCGTAGCGAATCAACTCCGCTCCCCGTACCTGTTCCGCGGTGTAAGACCCCATGGCGGATGTGGTGATGGGGTCCAGCATTCCCTGCATGACCAGCGTGGGTACGCTTAGCGAGCGCAGCACGCTTTCGTAATCTGCCGGGCGACCGGCCAGGTTGGCGCGGACCGTTGGTGGGACGCTTTGGTTATAACGCAGCATGTAGTCAAACTCTTCCGGCGGGAGAGGGGTGGCCACGCTGGCGCGCAGGAGTGCCTTCGTTCCCTCGAGTGCCACGACGGCATCCGCGCTCGTCATCTCACTCAGCAGTCCGGTCGCAGGCCCCATCAGTGCCGGGTCGGATTTCGCCGTGGCGTTCGCCATTACCAGGGCACTGATACCGGAGTCACCGAATACTTCGAGGTAGTCGAGGGCAACACGTCCTGCATACGACCACGCCACGAGAATAGGACGGTGCAGACCGCTCTGGTCGATGACCGCCTTCACTTCGTCCGCCCAGCGTTCCTTCTCCCGGTAGAAATGCGCCCCCGTTGGCTTATCGGAGTCTCCATGGCCGCGAAGATCGTAAGTCACCAGCCGGTACTCGGCGGCGAGCGGACTCGTTACTTGACGCAACCAGGATCCATGGGACTGCGAAAAACCATGGAGCAGCAGCAGCTCGGCTTTGCGAGGCGCGCCATCATGGGCCCAGTCCTGGACAGCGACCGTCACGCCGTCCGGCGTCGTCACCCGTCGGGCCCGATAGCGTAACGCGAGTCCGAGCGCCGACTCGTGCGTGACGGCTCCACTCAAGGGCTATCGATAGGTGTTGTTCGAAGTGTGATCGCCGGCGAGCCACCGCTTCAATTCGGCGTGAGCCTGCGAGCGCCGCTGCTCCGACACCTCGAGTGCCACGGGATTATCGAGGGTGAACTCGAGAATCATGTCGTTCGGGTCGGTGACGTAGACCGACCTGCAATACCCGTGCTCCAACACGTAGGTCTGCGGTTCCTTGTAGCCCGCCGCTGCCAGGCGCCGCTCGATGCCCTGCTGGGTTTCGGCATCGACATTCAGAGCGATGTGCCGAAACGGCGAGGGCGGCAGCTCCGGGCCGAAGAGTTGCTGGTCCTGGGGCTTGGCGAAGTTGAAGAACGCCAGGGCGCCGCCGTCACCCAGTCCGAAGAACAGGTGGCAGTAAACACGCTCCGCGCCGAACAGCTCATCCACCTCGCACCACGTCGCGACCAGTGGCAGGCCGATGAGGTCTTCGTAGAACCGCCGCGTGGCCTCCAGATCCTTGGCGACGTAGGCGGTGTGATGCAGCCTGGAGGGTAGTTTCGCGCCTGTCGACATGGAAGTTCCTCGCCGTCTGTTTCGAATAGCGAAATCTAATTCGAACTTCGAATATCGTGAGCCTTGGCACCGGCCGCGTCAAGCCGGCGCGCCGTCACGATTCGATGGGTAAACCCGCGCTCAGCGACAGGTTGGGGAGGGAGGCGAGATCCCGGGAGATCTGGCTGCTCACTGCCCGCAACATGTCCAGTCGCTCCTCCACCAACCGTGCGACGGTGATACGAGCGGAGTGACTCGAGCTGTTGAGGGCGGCCACCACGCGGCCCTGTCGGTCGTGCACCGGGACCGCCAGCGCCACCACGCCGTAATCCAACTCGTCCTTGACCGTGGAGTAGCCGTTGCGCCGGCATTTCTCGACGGCGCGGCGTAGCTGTTCCACGTCCGTGACAGTGTATTTTGTCAGGGGCTCGAATTTCGCGGTCTCGAAGTAGCGCTTCAATTCGGCCGCGCCCTGCCCCGCCAGAAGCACGCGGCCCACCGAAGTGGCGTACGCCGGAAAGCGGCTGCCGACGTGCGCTTCCAGGCGCATCAGGGTCCGAATCGAGGTGCGGGCAACGTAGACGATGTCCGTGCCGTCGAGCACACAGAGCGCCGCTGAATCACCGGTGTTGCGCGCCAGCTCCTCCAGGTGCGTCTTGGTCAGGAAATCGATATTCATGGAATCGATATAGGCCGCGCCCAGCTCCAGCACTTTCGGACGCAGCAGAAATTGCCGCCCGTTGCGCATGACGTAGCCGAGCTCTTCCAGGGTCATCAAACAGCGGCGCGCGGT
>DATBCZ010000024.1:0-5044 GCA_036270175.1 Steroidobacteraceae bacterium
GTGCTGAATCCCGTGCTTCGACCGTACAGGAAGGCGAAGTGCGCCGTTTCTTTCCAGTTACCGAAGCTGTCGCTGCCATCAAACTTCACATCGGCCGTCGTCGTATCGGCATTGCCTCGTGCCAGTACCCCACCGGCCTCGCCCTTACCCGTCCAACCTACGGGGGGAGGCGGCGCCTCGTCGGCATGTACCAAAGGCAATACAAGTAGTCCTGCGGCAAACAGCAGCGGTTGCCGGATCGATCGGATCATTACGGGGATCTCCTTCGTTCTTGTGTTCGTCTGAAGGATATTAAGTCCCCAGTATGACGAACCGAATTATGTGAGCGCGCGCCAAGGTAGGCAGCAGCCAGTGAACCCCGGCTGAACGCTCGAGCCCGCTATGACTTGTCGCCGGCCTGTTTGAGATCGGAGAGAATTTCGGTGCCCGGCAAATCCGTGGCGGAGTCGATGGGCCGCGGCGGAATGCCGTTGCGCACTCCTCCCTTCACGACCAGGCGCGCGGGCACCGCGAACGAATGGTCGCGATGCGATTCGGTGACTGAAGTCTCCTGAATTTTCCAGGAGCGCGGCAGGAGGTGCCGGCGCGCGATGGCAATCCACTCGCTCCATTCCGGCTGGGAAAGTTTGTCGTCAGAGTTCGTCCACAGGTGAATGAAGCGGGCTTCAGCTTCGAGTTGTCTGCGCAGGCTGGCGGCGTAGGTCTCGTCCGAGCCCTGCGCCAGGGGCGCCGCTTTTGCGGCGCATGCAACAAAGTCTCTCAAGCAGCTGGGGGACAGGGGCGCCGTCACCCCCAGCTCGCGAAGCTGTTCCTTCAGCCAGCGCAGGCCGCGCCGGCGCGTAGGAAAGAGAAAGCTTGGCAGTGATTCGATCACGCGTGAGCTGAACAAAGACCGTGGAGGGGGCCTCCATCTTCGCTCAATTCAGCGCACAGCGTATGACAAGGTTCACATCCGAGGGCGTGCAGCGGTGCTGCGCTGGAGGCGGCGATTCCGCCGCCTCAGCTCGAGCGAGACTGTCAACGCGCACAGTGTCGCCATTGTCATGCAGTTGCGTTGGTCAGTACGCGACGGTCATCTGGGCGCGCGCGTGCGCTGGCGTTTCCAGTTCGCCGACCAACGCGTCCGCATAGTCTTCCGCGCTGATGCGGCTTTCGCCTTTCTCATTGGCCAACAATATGGTGGTGCCAACGCGATATTTCCCGGTGTGCGCGCCCGGTGCAATCGAAAACGCGGGACTGAAGAAGGTCCAGTTGATGTCACTGGCTTTCAACGTGTCGAGAAAGTTGCGCATGGCGAGCGCTTCTCCCTGGTAGGCCGCGGGCAGAGTGTCCACCACCCGTCGGCCGTCCGCATAATTCAAACTTCCGGCGCCTCCAACCACGACGAGACGTTTGTGCGTGGCACGAGCTGTTGCAATGGCCGCGTCCGCGACCGCCTTGGCCTCCTTGAGCGGGTCGCCGCCACCTCGCGGGCTCGTTGCCAGAACGATGACGTCAACATGCCGGGCCTCCGCCACGAACGCCTTCTCATCCGTGGCATCGAGTTTCACCGACTTGATGTTGGGTCCTGTGGCGATCTTCTCGGGGTGCCGCGAAGCGGCGATCACGTAGTGGCCACGTGAGACCGCTTCGTTGAGGATGCGTGAGCCGATCATGCCGCTGGCACCGACGAGCAGAATGCTCGGTGGCTTGTGATCCGCTTTGGCTGCCGCCTGGGCGGTCGCCGGCTGATGGGTGGCGACAGCGATCGCGAGCACTGCGAGCAGCATTCTGACTCTCATATCCGGTTCACTCCGTGGAGGGGGAGGGCAGCTTAGGGCGAATAGAGAGGGCGCGGAAGTGGCAATGCGATAGTTCGCTGCGGCGCTAGATGACTCACCATAACAGCAGGGTTATGGTTGGTTCGCGGCGTAATACGTTTCCTGGCACGTTGTTGGCACCACGCGGAGAATACGCCGCCTTTGCGGGGATGAGGCCGGACCGGGGAACCGATCCGGCCCCATCTTTTCAGGGGCTGAGGTACCCGCACGCCCGATCGGGCGCCGGCTACTCCGGCAACTTCACCGCCAGCACGTCCACTTGCTCGATTTGCGGCGCCCTGGCGAGCAGTTCGGCCGCATTGGCCATCAATGCCGAGGCGATGGGACCGGAAAGATGCGTCTGCCGCCCGGCGTTGTCAGCGAAAGCATCGAAAATACCGAATGTGCTGGGACCCAGCCGGAGTGCGAACCATACCGGCGTCGTGGCTTCCTGGTTGGCGAGCGGGAGCGCGCCAGCCAGAAATTTCTCCACGGCGGCCTCCTTACCCGGCTTGGCTTCGAGGCGGACCAGCAATGCGACCTTGACCATGGGAGCAGCCCTCATTGGCGTTTGTGAGGGCGCAGTGTGGGCCGCCGCACTCTGTTCAGGTAGTGGCGAAATCGTCTGAGATGGTATCGTTCTCGCCATGAACATCACGCTACTCGCGATGCACGGCGCTTTCGACCTCGGGCTGGCGGCCGCGCTGGATACGCTCGAAACCGCTAATGAGCTGGCTGGCTCGATGGACTCGCCGCCGCCGCCGCTGGCGGTCACCCTGGTCGGTATCGGGCGGCGCGTGCGCACGGCTCGCGGTTTTGTGGTGCCGGCGCGGGCGGCGAGCAGTGCACCTCGACCCAACGCGGTCATACTGCCTGCGCTGGGTGAAAAGATGCCCGCACCGCTGCTGGAGCGGCTGTCGCAGCGGGATGTTGCCAAGGCCGGCGACCTGTTACGCGAGTGGTCGCAGGCTGGCGCGTGGATCGGAGCGGCATGCACGGGCACTTTCGTGTTGGCCGACAGCACGCTTCTCGACGGCCATGGCGCCACGACGTCCTGGTGGCTGGCGCCCCTGTTCCGTCAGCGATACGCGCATGTCGGACTCGATGAGTCCCGCATGTTGGTTACCTCGGGGCGGTTCGTAACCGCCGGCGCGGCGCTCGCGCATGTCGACCTGGCGTTGGGTTTGGTTCGCCGCCACAGCCCGGGCCTCGCGGCACTCACCGCCCGCTACCTGTTGGTCGAGCCCCGCAGTTCGCAGGCCGCCTTCGTGATTCCGGACCATCTCGCGCACAGCGATCCGCTGGTCGAGCGTTTCGAGCGCTGGGCACGCCAACATATCAAACAGGGCTTCTCGCTGACCGAGGCTGCGCGTACCGTCGGGACGAGCGAGCGCACCCTGGACCGCCGCCTGCGTGCCGTGCTCGGTAAATCGCCGCTGTCGTATTTTCAGGACCTGCGCGTCGAGCGCGCGGTGCATCTGCTGCAGACGAGCCAGGTGAGCGTGGAGAGAATCGCCGCGGAGATCGGCTACTCCGACGGAGTAACCTTGCGTACCTTACTCAGGCGCAGGCTCGGACGAGGTGTGAGGGAGATCCGGGCTCGCGGCCGTTGAGGCGGCGAGGGCGGGCGAGTGCGTTTCGGCTTGCCGGCGGCTCGCCCGTCGGGTCCGCAGCACTTTGGCAGTGACGGCCGACAGCCCGCCGGCCGATCCGGCACCGGCGAGCAGCATAGAGCCGGTCGCGATACAGAGTGGACACATCAGCTCCTCCTGGGGGCGGGCGCTGCCGCCGCGGCTTGGGTTGTCACTCCAAGGACGCTCCGGCGAAGCCCGTTTCTACACAACCAGACGACAAAGTGGATGCGAATGCGCAAAATAGCCTCGGTGTCCTCCAATAACCGCAGTATCCACCCCCGCTCATGACGCCACCGCCCCGGTCCGTCACCATCCAGGAGGTCGCCGAGCTCGCCGAGGTGTCCGCCAAGACGGTCTCGCGTGTGCTCAACCATGAGCCGGGAGTGCACGTCGAGACCCGTAACCGGATTCTGAAGGCGATCGAGAAGCTCGATTACCAGCCCAACGTCAATGCACGCGGGCTGGCGGGCGATCGTTCTTTCCTCATCGGCCTGTTCTGCGACAAGCCGGGCGATTACTTGAGCGAGTTCCAGGCGGGAGCGGTGCAGCGGTGCCGTGAGTCTGATTACCACCTCACCCTCGAGCCTTGGGATAGCGACAGTCCGGAAATCGGACGGCACGTCAACACGCTGCTACGACAGCTGCGCCTCGACGGCGTCATTCTGTTGCCGCCTGTGAGCGACCATCCGGTAATTCTGGATACGCTGGCCGAAAAGGGTATTCCCACGGTGCGGGTCGCCCCCCGCCTCGAACCGAGCAAGTCTCCGTCAGTGGGCATCGACGATTACGCGGCCGCGCGCCGGATGACCCGTCATCTACTCGATCTGGGTCATCGGCGTATCGGCTTCATACTGGGCAGGCCTGGTCATGGCGCCACCGATGAGCGCTATCGGGGGTTCCGCGACGAGATGCAGGCCAGCGGCACCCCGATCGACGACACGCTGGTCAAAGTCGGCAACTTTCTGTTCACCGACGGGTTGGTTTGCGCGGAGCAGATCTTGCAGGCGCCGCAGCCGCCCACCGCCATTTTTGCCAGCAATGATGACACCGCGGCGGCGGTGATAGCGGTAGCCCGCCGGAGGGGCCTGTCACTTCCAGGACAACTCTCCGTAGCGGGATTCGACGATGCCCCGCTCGCGACCATGATCTGGCCGGAGCTCACCACGATCCGTCAGCCGGTAGCGGCGCTCGCGCGGGCGGCGGCGGGGCTCATTATTGAGCATGTTCCCCGACGCCGCGGTTGGCCCGAGCCCCTGCCACACCGGCTGTTGGATTTTGAGCTTCTCGTGCGCGGCTCGACTAGCGCGCCTGACTCGGTGCCGTAGGTCTCAGAATATCCTCGAGTCCTATCGATGCACCGGTAACGACAATGATGTTTTTCATGATAGTGGGTTCCTTCAAATGATGCCGCCGTTCGCGCGCAGTACCTGGCCGTTGATCCATGCGCCGTCGGGGCCTGCGAGGAAAGAAACCGCGCGGGCGATATCGTCCGGCGCGCCCAATCGCTCCAGCGGAGCCAACTTCGCAAGATGATCGATCACCGCCTGAGGCTTGCCCTTCAGGAATAGGTCTGTGGCGGTCGGTCCCGGCGCTATGGCGTTAACAGTGATG
>DATBCZ010000025.1:0-6118 GCA_036270175.1 Steroidobacteraceae bacterium
GCGGCAGGTCTTTCCAACCACTGCCGATTTCTCGTTCAGGACTCGACCGAGCTCGATGCCGGCGGTCCGTTCGACCTCGTGTTGGGCGTCACCGTGCTTCAGCATATCCTCGAGCCGCTAGCCTTGCGTGCGGCGGTCGAGCGAATGGCCGATCACCTCACCGGCACGGGCCGGATGGTCCTGTTGGAAGCGGCACCCACGTCCGCTGCCAACAGGTGCGACACGACAGTGTTCAGAGCGCGCCGGCGGCGTGAGTATCTGCAACTGTTCTCCGAGTGTGGACTTCGGATCCACAGTATTACCGGCGTAGATCCGGCGCCGTTCAAAAAGTGGCTGGTGCCCCATCTGCGCAAAGTGCCGCGAGCGGTGTCTGTCGCCGCGTTAGCGTGCGCAACCGCGCTGTCGGTACCGGTCGATGCGGTGTTCGGCCGGCTGGCCGTCGAACATTCGTGGCACGCGGTCTTCATTCTCGAGCGGGCCTGATCATGCGCATCAGTCATAGAACTGTGCTGGGCCTCGGTGCGCTCCTGCTGCTCGGCGCGTTCGTATTCCTCGCCAGATCGTACAAACACACCCGCACGGAGCCCGTCGGCGAATCGGAAGGAAGCGTGTCGGTGGCCGTGACCAACGGCGCTGACCGCGGCCCTGGAAGCTTGCGTGAGGCGCTGTTCATTGCCGCCGGGGCTCGTGGCCGCGCCACCATTTTGATACGAGTCGACCACATCGCCGTCGAAACCGCGCTGCCGCCACTGGTAAATGCCCATGGCGTGAGCCTCAACGCCCGGGCGCCCGGCACGACGATCGACGCACACGCGCTCGCTGGCGGGGCGGTCTTCGATGTCGCTGGCGTGAATACCTCCATCACAGGTGTGACGATTCGCAATTGCCCCGATGCCGCCGTGCTGCTGCGTGCCGGGCGATTCCGGCTCATGTCAACTACCATCGAGAGCTGTGATGTCGGAATCGACATCGCCGAGAACGCCAGCGATTTCCTGCTGGAGCGCAATCGGTTCGTCAGGAACCGGATTGGGATTCGCTTCGCGGCGACGAACCGCAACGCAACTCTCGCACGCAACGAGTTCACGGAGAATGCGGACGGCGGTGTGTGGGCGGTGCGTGGCGCGCTCGACCTACAAAAGGACGCTCCCATCAGCGTGCGTTCCAACAAGTTCGACGGAGACCGCGCAGGCATCGTCGCGGGTAACGTGGCGCTTCTCATTGAAGACAACGATCTGGACCGGTCGCGCGAGGCCGCTATACATCTTGTCGGCGCAGGCGTAGTGGTTCGTGGCAATCGCATACGCGATGGTGAGGCGATGGGCATCGTCGCCGAGAACGCTCGCGACGCGCTCGTGGAAAACAACGAACTCGACCATCTCGCCGCTTACGCCATCATGGTGCGCGGGTCGGCCAACGTGCTGATTCGCGCGAATCGCATTCACAACTGCGGTTACGGCATGGCCTTCGTGCTCGGCGACGAGGCGCATCCCAGCACGGCCGTCGACAACTCGCTCATTGCACTGAGACATTACGGCATCGACATCATCGGGGATTCGCCGATCCTGCGCGGAAATCGAGTCTACGCGCAGGTGGCGCCCCTTCACACTGCGGATTTCGAGCAGGGAGCGAGGAAGATCCACGCCAATCCGTTCCTCGATAACAACACCTTCGAGGTCATCGCGCCCGCCGTCGCCGTCGAAACGAACGATCGATCGAAGGCCGAGATCGCGCCGCGATGAATGCGCCAAAGACAGGGCCCCTGGCGAGAGACGATCCGCAGGTTCATCTTCTCGATGACACGTGGTTCGTGACTATTTTCGCGGTGCTGCTCGCAACCGCGTTACCGTGGTTTGTGAGCGCGTTCGACATTGACTTCGCGCACGCGGCCTGGGGGATATTCGCACTTGGAGTCCTGCACGTTGCGCTCTCAACCGGTGCCGCGCCAAAGGGCGTGAGCCTCGTGTGGCGCATACGTGTGCTCGCGATCCTGCATGCGGTGGGCGTCATGGTGCTCGGCTTCATCTGGCAGCACGCCGGGGGAACGGCAAATCCGCTGTTCCTGCTGGCCTTCGTCCTGCCGGTAATCGGCGCGAGCTTCATCTCGCGCTGGCAGCCTTACCTCACGGCTGCGCTCGCGGTGAGTGTCGTCTTCGCCATTTCGATGAGTCAGGAGCCCGAGCTGCGCTGGTACGTGAGCGGAGTCGGCGCTGCTGGAGCGTGGCTTGCGTCGCTTTTTGACGTGAAAGGCTACACCTCCACCGCGCCCATCCCGGGCTTTTACGCGCCGTTCGGCTATGTTGCCGTGTTGCTGCAGGTGTTCGCCGTGCTGTTGTTCGGCTGCGCCGTCGCGGCAGACTACGTCAGCGCGGTGCTCGAACGGCTCCGCACGCAGGCAGCGGCTGCGCGAGCCGAAGCGGAACGCGGCCAGGAATTGTGGGCGACGCTGACCGAGCATCTGCCGATTCCTGCATTCCTGGTCGATGCCGACACCCTACGCGTGGTCTGCGCGAGCGAGCACGCTTCGATAGGCATTCTGCCCGCCGGCGAATCCCCTGTCGGGCGCGCCTTCTTCGAGACAATGCGCTTCTCTTATCCGGATGTAGTGCAGAACCTCATCGAAGGCGCGGGCGGAGTGGTGCCGGATGTCATGATCCGTGTAGCAGGTGAACTGCGCGCGACGGAACTGAGCGTGCGTCACATTCCCTATATGGATCGCCGCTTTGCGCTGGTGGTCGTCCGCGACGTGACTGACGCAACATGCGTGAGGATCGCGCTCGACCTGGCCGAGCACGCGGCGCTCGTGGTCGACGCGCGCGGCCACGTGAAGGCTCTCAACAAGCCGGCGCTGAGCCTCTTTCCCGGTACGCACATTGGCACCAGCGTATCGAGCCTGCTGTCTCCCTCCGGCTGGGGTGCGACCTGGTGGCAGTCGGGGCTCACCGGTCGGCGCAAGGCGCTCATGGAGATCCGGCAGCGCAGCTACGAGGTCACCAGCTCATCGGTCTTGCTGCCCGGCGAAGAAGAGTCGTTGCATGTCGTCGCGCTTCGCCCGACAACAAAAACGCAATCCCGCATCGGATTCACCGGCCCGTCAAACCCACCCCGAGCAACCGAGGTCGAGCCGCGATGAAATGGTCTGCCGCCGTGTTGGTCGGTGTCATTCTCTTTCTCGCGCTCGCGATGACTGCGCACCCGGCTCGGGCGCAGGGATCGCCCTCCAGCGACCGTCTGATATTGGGTGCGAACGGCTCGACCCTTACAGGTGGAAGCGGCGGCGGCGGCGGCGCCGTGACGTGGTTACACGGGTTCAGTGCCAGCACGTTCGCCGGCGTCGGCGCCGAGCACCAGGCCATCGCGGATTCTCATTGGACCCTGGGTTCTGTGATGGGCTCAGTAACACTCGGCGCGGACTCCGGATCGCGTACGACTTTCTCCGGTGAAGTTCACGAGGGTTCCGGCGACATCGCCCGCAAAAACTTCAATTACTCACTCGTGGTACTCGACGTGAGCCGCACGCTCTTCAAGGGTCTGTCTGTTCAGCTCGAGGAGCGACAGATCGACATCGACACGAGCCATGGTAGCCTGCCGAAGGTCGGATTCACCTACGCCTGGACTCGGACACTCCAGACCTCGGTGGCGTACGCGGACACGGTCAGCGGTAATCTCGGCACGGAACTGTTCTCTGCGCGAGTGGACTTCTTTGGCCCACGCGCCGGTTTCCTGGCGGGCGGCGCCACCGGCCGCGGAGCCCCGGCCGTCGTCAATCTGCAGACGGGCACCATCGTGCAGCCCGCGCTCAGGCTCAGAGAGGTGTTTGTCGGTGTCTCCAAACCGTTTGCGCGCGCCAATCTGCAGTTGGTGGCCGACTTTCTGGACCTGGCTGGCAACAAGCGCACCACGCTGACCCTGACTTGCACTTTACCTCTGCGGGGGCGCGGCACATCGAGATGAGCACCGTCCTAGGGAAAATCGGCGCGGTTGTAACCGGTCGGCGTGTCCACGGGATGCATATAGCGCGCGCGCGCCGTGCAGACTGGATCCCCGCTGCCATTGTGCTGGTGGTGATGCTGACGGCCGGATCAAGACTCATCGTGATCAGCGTACAGCAGCATGCGGTAGAAGCACGCGCGTCGGCGGAGACTGTCGTTGGCCGTTACGGGCGCGCGATCGAATCGCGACTGCAGGATCTAGTGACCGACGCGCGGCATCCGGCGTCAGCGCAGCTGCGATGGGGACGCAAAACCTTCCGATTGGCAGCCGACGGCACGGTGATCAACTCGGAGGATTCGGACGCCACGATCGTGCAAGCCGTTCTGAAAGAATGGGCCTCGGCCGACTCTCGGTCGGGCGGTGCGGCGATGGCCGGATACCTCGGCCCGATCCGCTATGGAAGCGAATGGCTGGTCGCAGTCCGTGTTCCAGTCGTGGACACCAACGCACAAGGAGTTCCGCAACAGGCCGGCTGGTCGATTGCGTACCAGGCGCTGGATGGGCTGCTGTCGAGCGCCGGACTCTCCAACCTGGCCCGTGATGGCTATGACTTTGAGTTCTCGCAACGCGATCCAACGAGCAGTCGCTCACGGGTGTTGTGGAGCTCTTCCGCCGCGCGGCGGCTCGCGGAGCCGATCACTCGCCCGATCCGACTGCCGGCTGATCTCCCGCAAAGCCTTCGCGGCGCTGAGCTGACGATCGCTGCGCGCCCACAGGCCGGCTGGTACCCGGCAGGCACACTTACGGCCGACGTAGTCCTGCTCGTGGTAGCCACGTGGCTGCTGACAGTTGGGGCCAACGACGTGATTCGCGACTCGCACCGTTTGCGTGCCGCGCTGGCGGCCGGCAAGCGACGTTTGCAGGTAGTAAACCGACGTCTCACCAAGGAGATCGAGCAGCGCCAGAACTTGCAAAAGAGCTTCGATCACGCGCGTTATCACGATGCCTTCACCGGGCTGCCTAACAGAGGCTATTTCGTCGTTCAGCTCGAACGCGCGCTCCATGAGTTGCGCACACGACAGCGGTACCGAATCGCGATAGTGCTCATCGATATCGACCGCTTCAGACTGATCAACGACACCCTCGGTCACACGGCTGGTGACGAGGTGATGGTCCAGGCGGCCCGCCGCTTCGGGCTTGCCTCCGCGGGATTTGAGGGTGTACTCGCTCGCTGGGGCGGCGATCAGTTCGCCCTCCTCCTGTTCGATGTTCACTCGAGCGACACAGCAATTTCGGTAGCGAAGCTGCTAAGAGCGTCACTGCGGTCGCCATTCAAGCTCCGCAAGCACCATGTGAGCATTGCTGCGCGCGTGGGCGTCACTTGCGTCGAGGTGGGATCGCAGCGGGCTGAAGACGTACTGCGCCAGGCTGACATCGCACTGTCGATGGCCAAGTCGCATGACGACACACCAGTGGTTGCGTACGACTCAACCATGAGCGGTGACGTGCTGGGTCTCGTGAGTCTCGAAGCCGACCTGCATGTTGCGCTCGAGCGAGACGAGCTGCTGCTGTTGTTCCAGCCCATCGTCGAACTGCGCGACGGCCACATCATTGGCGTGGAGGCGCTGCTTCGCTGGCGCCATCCCGTGGAAGGCATACTCACGCCAGACAGGTTTTTGGCGCTCGCGGAAGAAGCGGGTTTCACCGTGCCAATCACCCGCTGGACGATCGAGCGCGCGTGTCGGGTGGTGTCCGAATGGCGCCGACGTCTCCCGCCTGAAACCGACTTCTGCATCAGCATCAATTTGTCCGCCGCGGCGTTGCGCGACCCCACTCTCGTCGACCATGTCGCAACCGTACTCAAGGAGACGAGCACACCCGCTCGTGCATTGAAATTCGAGCTGACGGAGAGCGGGCTCATCAGCAACATCGGCGCCGCGAAGGAGATTCTCGAGCGCCTGCACGAGATGGGCATTCAGCTGATGCTCGATGACTTTGGCACCGGGTACTCCTCGCTCACTCACCTGCAGCTGTTTCCATTCGACTACGTGAAGATCGACCGGCCACTGGCAAACCGTAGCGGCTCGCAACGGGCGGACCACCAGGTCATGAGCGCCATGGTGAGGATGGTATCGAGCCTGGGGCTGAAGACGATCGGTGAGGTGGTTGAGACTGAGGCGGGTGCGGA
>DATBCZ010000026.1:0-12781 GCA_036270175.1 Steroidobacteraceae bacterium
GGTCGTTCGTAACCCCAAGGGGTTGGTGCCGCGCTGGAAATATTTCTGGCAGTCCGTGGCCGGCTTGGCGACGGCGGCGACGCTTTACTACACCGCCAGCAGCCCCGCCGAGACGACGTTGTTTCTGCCCTTCTTCAAGTCCTTCGCCGAGCCGTTATCCGCCTTCGGCTATATTCTCGGCGCGTACCTGATGATCGTAGGTATGAGCAATGCGGTAAACCTGACGGACGGCCTCGATGGTCTGGCGATCATGCCCGCGGCTCTCGTGTCGGCCGCGCTGGGAATCTTCGCTTACGCGAGTGGGAACGCGGTGTTCGCGCACTACCTGCAGATTCCGGAGATTCGCGGGGCGGGCGAGTTGCTGATCTTCTGCTCGGCGCTGGCCGGTGCGGGCCTCGGCTTTCTGTGGTTCAACTCCTATCCCGCGCAGGTCTTCATGGGCGACGTCGGCGCGTTGGCGATCGGTGCGGCCCTCGGCGTCATCGCCGTGATTGTGCGGCAGGAGTTTGTGGCCCTGGTGATGGGCGGTGTCTTCGTCGTCGAGACCGCGTCCGTCATCCTGCAGGTGGCCTCTTTCAAACTCACGGGAAAGCGTCTTTTCAGGATGGCGCCCATCCATCACCATTTTGAGCTGAAGGGTTGGGCTGAGCCGAAGGTGATTGTGCGCTTCTGGATTATCTCGCTGCTGCTGGTGCTGGCGGGGTTGGCAACGTTGAAATTGCGATGAATGTGACCGCCGCCAAATACGCAGTGATCGTCGGGCTCGGGCGCACGGGGCTTTCCTGTGCGCGCTACCTGCGCGCGCGTGGCTGGCGGTTGGCGGTGACTGATACGCGGCAGAAGCCGCCCGAGCTCGCCGGTTTAGCTGCGTTGGATCCGACGATCCCGCTTAGCGTTGGGGGCCTGGATACCCGCCTGCTCGATGGCGCGGACTGCGTTGTCGCATCGCCCGGGGTGTCGCTGGAGGAGCCGTTCTTTGTAACGGCTCGCGGTCTCGGGATTGAGATCGTTGGCGACATCGAGCTATTCGCTCGGGCGGCCGATGCGCCTGTTGTTGGAATCACCGGCACCAACGGGAAGAGTACCGTCACGACCCTGGTTGGCCGCATGGCCGAGCGCGCGGGGTTGCGCGTGCGTGTGGGCGGGAACCTCGGCGAGCCCGCGCTGGACTTGCTCGGCCCGCGCGCGGCGACCTCAACGTCGGGTGCGGCGCCGACTCAACTCTACGTCCTCGAGCTCTCCAGCTTCCAACTCGACGCCACGACCTCACTCGACCTCAAAGCCGCGACGGTCCTGAACGTCAGCCCTGACCATCTGGATCGATACCCAACTGTCGCAGCCTACGCAGACTCGAAAGCTCGTATCTTCGCCCGTTGCGAGACCGCGGTAATCAACCTCGATGATCCGCTGGTGGTGGCTATGCCGCGCCCGGGTCAGAAGACGGTGAGCTTCTCGCTGCGTGCCTCGATCGGGGCGGATTACGCGGTGGCCACGCGCGACGGGGAATGGTGGCTCACTCGCAGGGATGAGGCACTGCTGCGCGTCTCTGCGATGAAGATCAAAGGATTGCACAACGCTGCCAACGCTCTGGCTTCGCTAGCCCTCGGCGACGCACTCGGCCTCAGCATGCACGCGATGCTGGAGGAACTGGCGACCTTCACCGGTCTTCCGCACCGCTCACAGTGGGTCGCCGACGTTCACGGCGTGACCTACATCAACGACTCCAAGGGCACCAACGTCGGCGCGACCATCGCCGCGGTGAGTGGCATGCAGGGTCCGCTGGTGATGATCGCTGGCGGCGACGGCAAGAATCAGGACTTCGCCGTGCTTGCCGATGCCTTCCGCGGAAAGGTGCGCCACACGGTGCTCATTGGGCGAGACGCCGCCGCCATCGCAGTAGCCTTGAAAGGCGTGTGCACACTCGAAATGTGCTCCTCGCTCGAGGATGCGGTCCGTGCGGCTGCAAAGGCTGCGCAGCCCGGCGATACCGTGTTGCTTTCGCCCGCTTGCGCGAGCCTCGATATGTTCCGCGACTACACTCATCGCGGCGCCGTCTTTACTCAGGCAGTGAAGGAGCTCGCGGCGTGAACAGCACCGTCGCCAGCTCACCGATGGCATACGCCCGCTCCAGCGGGCGCGGAAGCATCGTGCATATCGACAGCGTGACGATCGCGCTGGTGCTCGCCATTTCTCTCCTCGGCCTCGTGATGGTGACCTCGGCGTCCGTTTCGATTGCCAGCAAGGAGAGCGGCGAGACGTTCTACTACCTCGAGCGGCAGCTTCTTCTGATGCTCCTGGGTGGTGGCTGCGCCGCCATTGTCTTCTGCATCCCGACGCAGGTGCTCGACAAACTGTCATTCCCTCTGTTGATCACGGCCCTGGTCATTCTGTTCGTTGTCCTGGTGCCCGGGCTCGGACATTCGGTGAACGGCAGCCGGCGGTGGTTGCGGATCGCATCCGCCAACTTCCAGGTATCCGAGCTTGCCAGGGTGTTGGTGCTCATTTACGTCGCGAGTTATGCCGCGCGACGCGAGGAAGAGTTGCGTGGCACCTTCATGGGCCTCGCAAAGCCGTTGGGGATGCTGTGCTGTGCCGGTGGCCTGCTGCTCGTCGAGCCCGACTTCGGTGCGGCCAGCGTGCTTTTCGTTACCGGCTTCGGCGTACTGTTTGTCGGGGGAGCCCGGCTCCGTTACGTGATCGCGATGACGCTTTTCGCGGCAGCGGGTTTCGGCGCGCTGGCCATGAGCGCGGGTTATCGCGCCCGCCGACTGAAGGCGTTTCTCGATCCCTGGGCCGATCCCTACAACACAGGTTTCCAGCTCACGCAGTCGCTGATCGCGATCGGTCGCGGCCAGTGGTTTGGCGTGGGCCTCGGCGAGAGTGTGCAGAAGCTGTTCTATCTGCCGGAAGCGCACACTGACTTCCTGTTCGCCGTGCTTGCGGAAGAGCTTGGGCTCGCGGGCGTGCTGTTGACGCTCGCCCTGTTCATAGCGCTCATCTGGCGCAGTTTTTACATCGCGCGCCTCGCTTCCGATGGCGGCCTCAAGTTCCAGGCGTATCTGGCCGCGGGCTTCGGTCTCTGGCTGGGCATCCAGGCGTTCATCAACATCGGCGTGAACATGGGCGTCCTGCCAACCAAGGGGCTGACCCTGCCGCTCATGAGCTACGGGCGATCGAGCCTGATCGTGTCGCTGGCGTGGGTGGGGCTGCTGTTGCGGGTCTATCACGAGGCGATGCTCGAGAAGCGCGGTTCGGCGACCGTGCGGCAGCGCTCGAGTGTGTTGGGTGACCGGGCGGTCCGCGCTCGTACACCGGTGCAGAAAGAACTGCTCGATGACGAAGAGGGGGATCCGGCGTGAGCGCCGAGAATCCCATCCAAGGCGGTCAGACTCCGCCCCCAGGCAGCCAGACTTCGGGCGCTCACCGCCAGACTTCCGGCCCGGGCGGCCAGGCGCCGCCCGCGAGTGCGACCCGCCCCATCCTCGTCATGGCCGGCGGCACCGGGGGCCACGTCTTCCCGGCGCTCGCTCTCGCCCGCATGCTGCGCGAGAAATCGAACGACGTCATCTGGCTCGGCACGCGGCGCGGACTCGAAGCCCGGATCGTCCCGGCCGCGGGAATACAGATCGAGTGGCTTTCGGTCGGCGGATTGCGTGGCAAGGGCATCAGGACCTTGCTGGCGGCGCCGTTCAAACTCGTCCTGGCGCTCACTCAAGCGCTGCGAGTCATGTGGCGCCATCGCCCGGTTGTCGTGGTGGGCCTCGGCGGATTCGTGACCGGTCCCGGTGGCGTCGCCGCGTGGCTCACAGGCCGCCCGCTAGTCATCCATGAACAGAATGCGATCGCAGGCTTCACCAACCGCTGCCTCTCGCACCTCGCCCGCGAAGTGCTCGAAGCCTTTCCGAACAGCTTCAGGCGCGACATCAAGGCGCGCGTGATTGGTAATCCAGTGCGCGAGGACATTAGCGCGGTGCCACCACCAGCGCAGCGTTTCGCGACCCGCAGCGGCGTCATTCGCATTCTCGTCATCGGCGGCAGCCTGGGCGCGGCCAAGCTCAATGCTGTCGTACCGTTCGCGCTGGCAAAACTCTCCAGCTCGATGACCTTCGATGTGCGTCATCAGGCAGGCGAGCGTTGGATTGAGGCAGGACGCCAGAGTTATGCCGGTGCCGGTGTGCGCGCTGACGTACGCCCCTTCATCGAGGACATGGCCGAGGCGTACGGATGGGCGGATCTCGTAATCTGCCGCGCCGGTGCGCTCACCGTGTCCGAGCTTGCCGCCGTCGGAATCGGTGCGATCCTGGTGCCGTTCCCCGCCGCCGTGGACGATCATCAAACTCACAACGCGCAATACCTTGTGCGCGAAGGCGCCGCGCTTCTGATCGCGGATCGTGCACTGACGCCGGAGCGGCTCGCCGACGAGTTGAAACAGCTGTGTGCGGGCCGCGGAAAGCTGCTCGCGATGGCCGAGCGTGCCCGGCAACTCGCGAAACCTCATGCGACCGAGGAGCTCACGGCCTCGTGCCTGCAGCTCGCAGGGAGGCCAGCATGAGCGACGAGCGACGGACCCCGGCGAGCCCCCCTCCTGCGGCGACCGAGCGGTCAGCGAGGGAATCCCCAGCGGGGGCCACCGAGCGGCAGCAACATCCGCTGCGCCGAGCGACCGACCGCCGAGAGCGCATGCGGCGGATCAACACGATCCATTTCGTCGGTATCGGCGGAAGTGGCATGTGCGGGATCGCCGAGGTGCTGTTGAACCTTGGCTATGCCGTGCAGGGTTCGGACATGAAGGCCACGTCTGTTACGAGATGGCTAACGGGCCTTGGCGCGCGCGTCACCTTGGGGCACGCCGCGGAGAATATTGCAGGAGCCGACGTAGTCGTCGTATCGGGCGCGATTGCGAGGGGCAACCCAGAGATCGACGCCGCGCTCGAGAAGCGTATTCCCGTGGTTCCGCGCGCGGAGATGCTCGCCGAGCTCATGCGCTTCCGTTACTCGATTGCCGTGGCGGGCACGCATGGCAAGACGACGACTACGAGCCTCGTGGCCAGTGTTCTGGCGGAGGGCGGTGAAGATCCAACCTTCGTGATTGGCGGCCTTTTGAAGAGCGCCGGCAGCAACGCGCGCCTCGGCACGGGCCGTTACCTGGTGGCGGAAGCCGACGAAAGCGACGCGTCGTTCACACGTCTGCAACCGCTCATCTCTATCGTCACCAACATCGACAACGATCACCTTGCGACTCACGGTGGCGATTTCGAGCTCCTCAAGGAGAGCTTTCTCGATTTCCTGCACAACTTGCCGTTCTACGGCCTGGCGGTGCTATGTATCGATGACGAGAACGTCCGCAGCATCCAGAGACGGGTGGGTCGTCCAATTCTGTCCTACGGACTCTCTCCAACCGCCGACGTACGCGCTGAAAATATCCGTCGCAATGGGTTGCAGACTCACTTTGACGTCGTACGCCCGTCCGGTGCTCCTCTGGCCGTCACGGTCAACTTGCCCGGACAGCACAACGTGCTCAATTCCCTCGCGGCGATTGCGGTCGCGATCGAGGTTGGTGTCGAAGATGCCGCAATTCAGCGAGCTCTCGCCAGCTTCCAGGGAGTCGAGCGCCGCATGCAACACATCGCGGACGTCCAGACGAGCGTGGGCCGCGTGACCATCGTCGATGACTACGGGCATCACCCCACGGAAGTGGCGGCGACGCTCGAGGCCTTACGTCAAGGGTATCCCGATCGCCGCTTGGTGCTCGCGTTCCAGCCACATCGCTATTCGAGAACCCACGATCTCATTGACGACTTCGGCAAAGTGTTGTCGTCGGTGGACGTGCTGCTGGTGACCGAAGTCTACGCGGCGGGTGAGGCACCGATCCCCGGAGCCGACGGACGTGCCATCTGCCGCACGGTTCGCAGCCGCGGGTTGGTCGAGCCCCTGTTCGTGGACAAGGTGGAGGAACTCGCTGAGTCGCTCAAGGACATCCTCCGCGATGGCGACGTCATCGTGTCGATGGGCGCCGGAAACATCAGCGCTGTCGCCCACTCACTGCCGGAACGGTTCGCGCAGATCCTATCCCCCGGTGGCGCTCCCGGCGCTGGCCACGGTGCGGGTCCAGGAGGGAGCGCGTGAGAGTCGAAGTTGCCGAGGAATTCGCATTGCGCGTACGTCGTGACGAGCCGATGAGCCGTCATACGTCCTGGCACGTCGGCGGGCCTGTGGATGTGTTCTTCAACCCGCGCGATCGCAAGGATCTCGCCGCATTCTTGCGCAGTCTCACGCCCGAGGTGCCGATCCACTGGGTTGGGCTGGGCAGCAACCTCTTGATCCGCGACGGCGGTCTCGAGGGCGTCGTCATCAGCACTCACGGCACGCTCGATCGTTTCGACCGGCTCAACCAGACAAATGTCTACGGCGAAGCGGGCCTCGCCTGCGCACGCATCGCCAAACAATGTGTGAAGTGGGGGCTGGGCCCCGCCGAGTTTTTTGCTGGAATTCCGGGGACGCTGGGTGGTGCTCTCGCCATGAATGCCGGCGCCTTCGGCGGTGAGACCTGGCGCCACGTCGTCGAAGTCGAAACGATCGATCGGCACGGTGAGGAGCACACGCGTCCGGCGAGCGAATTCAAAATCAGCTACCGGCAGGTCGTGCCGCCCGCGCCCGAAGAGTGGTTCGTGGCGGCGAAACTGGAGTTCCAACGCGCCCACGGCGTCAACGACAAGCAGATCCGCGAGCTGCTCGAGCGCCGCAAGGCGTCGCAGCCGATTGGCGAATGGAGTTGCGGCTCGGTCTTTACCAACCCGCCGGGCGATCACGCTGCGCGGCTCATCGACACGGCGGGCCTGAAGGGATTTCGCATCGGCGATGCGTCGGTGTCCGAGAAACACGCGAACTTCATTATCAATCACGGAAATGCGACGGCAGCCGACCTGGAGCGCCTGATCCAACACGTGCAGGAGACCGTGGCGCGAGTACACAGCGTAGGCCTGCATCCCGAGGTCCGGATCGTGGGGGAGGCAGCCTGATGCGCCTCGCATACGAACCAACAGGGCTGCGGCGCGTGACCGATCCGAAGGAGTTCGGAAGGGTAGCTGTCCTGCTGGGTGGAGATTCGAGCGAGCGTGAGATTTCGTTGCTGTCAGGCAATGCCGTGCTCGCTGCCTTGCAGGGCCGTGGAGTAGATGCGCACGCGTTCGATCCGCGTGATCGCGCTCTAGCGAGCCTCCTTGATGAGCGATTCGATCGTGTCTGGATCGCCCTACACGGTCCGGGTGGTGAAGATGGAACTTTGCAGGGCGCGCTCGAGTACCTCGGCGTGCCGTACACCGGCAGCGGTGTCATGGGCTCCGCCATCGGTATGGACAAGTTGCGCACTAAACGGCTCGCGCACGCCATCGGCGTCGCTACTGCGGACTATGTTGTTTTGCGCGGACCACAGGATTTCGAGATTGCGGTCGAGCGCCTCGGATTGCCCCTGATCGTGAAGCCGGCGACGCAGGGATCGAGCGTGGGCATGACCAAGGTGGAGCGGGAGTCAGACCTTCCCGCCGCATACCAGGCGGCCGCCACTCTCGAGAGCAGCGTATTCGCGGAGCCCTGGATCACCGGGAAGGAGTTCACGGTGGCCGTTCTGCAGGGACGCGCTCTGCCCTCGATCCGGATCGAGACGCCGCAGACATTCTACGACTACGAAGCGAAGTACTTCCGCGACGACACGCGCTACTTCTGTCCCTCCGGCCTGTCGAGTCAGGCCGAGCAACACCTGGCGAATCTCGCGCTTGCGGCTTTCGATGCCATCGGCGCCTCGGGCTGGGGTCGCGCGGATTTCATGGCAGATGCCACCGGGCGTCCGCTGCTTCTCGAGGTCAACACCATTCCGGGCATGACCAGTCACAGCCTCGTGCCCATGGCGGCGCGTGCGGTCGAGATCGACTTCGAGGAGCTCGTGTGGCGTGTGCTCGAGACGAGCTTCACGCGCCTGGTGTCGAAGACTCCGCCGCAGAGGGTCGCGTCATGATGGCTCGTCCCAAGAACCGCCGTAAACAATCTGAGCGCCGCTGGCGCCTCCCTGACATCAACTGGCGTGCGTTCGGCATTTCAGCGGGCGGAGTCATCGGTGTTTGTGCTGCCGCGGCGGTGGTGATGTGGGGGCTGGATCAGCCGATCCGGACGGTCTCTGTATCAGGCCGCTTCCAACGCGTGGCGCCCGTGGATGTCGAGCGCGTCGTAAAAGAGCGGGTGCGGGGCGCAGGCCTGCTCAGTGTTGATCTCGCCGCGGTTCACCAGGCGCTTCACACGATCCCGTGGGTTGACGCGGTGAGTGTGCAGCGGTCCTGGCCACGCGGGTTGAATGTGCTCGTCATCGAGCAGACGGCCGCGGCGCGCTGGGGTGAGCGTGGTTTGCTGAATACCCGGGGCGAGTTGTTCGCCACCGATGAGCGGCACATTCCCCCGGAGCTCGCGCAACTCTCCGGTCCCGAAGGCAAGGAGGCGGAAGTGGCGCAACGTTATCTGGCAGCGCAAGGGCGGCTGCAACAGGCGGGACTGCGCCTGACGGCGGTGCGGCTCGATGCCCGCGGCGCCTGGGAGCTCGATCTGGCAAACGGCGTGACCGTGCGGCTCGGCCGTCGCCAGGTCGATGAGCGGTTCGACAAATTCATCACAGCGGCGCTGAAACTCGTGACTCAACGCGGCGACGACATTGCATACATAGACATGCGTTATACAAACGGTTTTGCAATCGGCTGGCGCAGTAACACGCCGCACGCCGCAACAGGCGGAAACGGTGGTCGCAATGCTTAAGCGCTCCGATAGAAATCTCATCGTCGGTCTCGACATCGGGACCTCCAAGGTCGTGGCCCTCGTCGGCGAGATCGGCCTCGACGGCTCGATCGAGGTGTTGGGCCTCGGCTCACAACCCTCGCGCGGCCTGAAGAAGGGCGTGGTGGTCAACATCGAGTCCACGGTGCAGTCCATACAGCGTGCCGTCGAAGAGGCGGAGCTGATGGCCGGCTGCGAAATCCACTCGGTGTACGCCGGAATCGCCGGCAGCCATGTGCGCAGCCTCAACTCACACGGCGTCGTGGCGATCCGGGACAAGGAAGTGACCCAAAGCGATGTCGAGCACGTGATCGACGCCGCCAAGGCGGTGGCCATTCCCGCGGACCAGAAAATCCTGCACGTGCTGCCGCAGGAGTTCATTGTCGACGGGCAGGAGGGCATCCGCGATCCGATCGGGATGTCAGGTGTACGCCTCGAGGCGAAGGTGCACATCGTGACGGGCGCCGACAGCGCCGCGCAGAACATCGAGAAGTGCATCCAGCGCTGCGGCCTCGAAGTGGACGACGTGGTGCTCGAGCAGTTGGCTTCGAGCTTTGCCGTGTTGACGGAAGACGAGAAAGAGCTGGGAGTCTGCCTGGTCGATATCGGCGGCGGCACGACCGACCTCGCCGTATTCGCGAACGGCGCGATCCGCCATACGGCCGTGATACCGATCGCCGGCGACCAGGTCACCAACGATATCGCGGTGTCGATGCGGACTCCGACGCAATATGCGGAAGACATCAAGATCCGCTACGCCTGCGCGCTTTCGCAACTCGCCAACCCCGATGAGAGCATCGAGGTGCCCAGTGTTGGCGATCGGCCCGCGCGCCGGCTCGCCCGCCAGACACTCGCCGAGATCGTGGAGCCCCGCTACGAGGAGTTGTTTGGCCTCGTGCGTGAAGAGTTGCGCCGCAGTGGCTTCGAGGAAGTGATCGCGGCCGGCATCGTTCTGACAGGTGGCAGCGCCAAGATGGAAGGTGCCATCGAGCTCGCCGAGGAAGTCTTTCACGTGCCCGTCCGTCTCGGCCTGCCGCAGTCCGTGCAGGGCCTCTCGGACGTAGTGCGCAATCCCATATTTTCAACGGGTGTCGGGCTCCTGCTCTACGCCCGTGACAACGCTATGCCCGTACGACGCGGGCGATCCCTGGGCGGCAATGCCAAGTCGGTCATCGACCGGATGCGTTCCTGGTTCCAGGGGAACTTTTGAAGCTGACAGACACAAGTAAGAGGAGCGCGAAACATGTTTGAATTGATGGACGCCTATAGCCAGAGCGCTGTCATCAAGGTGATCGGTGTGGGTGGCGGCGGGGGGAACGCCGTTGCACACATGGTCACCAGTGGTATCGACGGTGTGGAATTCATGTGCATCAACACCGACTCGCAGGCCCTGAAGCACGCCAAGGTAAAGACGGCGCTGCAGATCGGCTGCAACATCACCAAGGGACTCGGCGCGGGCGCCGACCCTGAAATCGGTCGTCAGGCCGCGATGGAAGATCGCGACCGTATCGTGGAGCTCGTCGAAGGTTGCGACATGCTCTTCATCACAGCGGGCATGGGCGGAGGCACCGGCACCGGTGCGGCACCGGTCGTGGCACAGGTCGCGAAGGAGCTGGGCATTCTCACCGTGGCGGTGGTAACCAAGCCGTTCGAGATGGAAGGCAACAAGCGCTCGTTCGTGGCGGACCACGGTATTGCCGAGCTTGGCAAGTACTGCGATTCGCTCATCACCATTCCCAACCAGAAGTTGTTGACGGTGCTCGGACCCCAGACGACGCTGTTGGACGCGTTCAAGTCGGCAAACCAGGTGCTGCAGGGTGCGGTGCAAGGTATCGCGGAGCTCATCACGCGTCCGGGTCTCATCAATGTGGACTTCGCCGACGTGCGTACGGTAATGGCCGAGACCGGCATGGCCATGATGGGATCGGGATCGGCCAGCGGCGAAAATCGCGCCAAAGAGGCTGCGGAAGCGGCGGTTTCTTCCCCTCTTCTGGAGGATATCAATCTCGCCGGAGCGCATGGCATCCTGGTGAATGTCACGGCGGGCATGGACCTGTCGATCGGCGAATTCCAGGAAGTTGGCAACATCGTCAAGCAGTTCGCGTCAGAGGATGCGACGGTGGTGGTAGGCACGGTCATCGACCCGGAGCTGACGAATGTGGTGCGCGTTACTGTCGTGGCGACCGGCCTGGGCCGTCCGGCCGCTACAGCACGTCCCACTCTGACGCAGCCTCGGGAGCGCGAGTCGACACCGTCTCGTGATGCTCATTCTCACCGCGAAACAGCGTCTCGCGGCGAGCCGCCGATGAGGGTCGTGCGCCGGACCCCGATGTCGAGCAGCGACTATGCAGCTCTCGACAAGCCTACGGTTCAGCGGCAGCGCGCGGTAGGTGACGGGCTTCGTCCGGACACGGATCCTGAGGATCTGCTGGATATCCCGGCGTTCCTGCGACGGCAGGCCGACTGAGGGGCGTAGAAGCAACAGGCGTACTTGTTAGGCTTTGTATGAGGCTCTTGAACTTTGTACAAAGCGCCACAATTCAGCCTGTTGTGCTTCGGCGAAGCATGGAGCGGTGTTGCCGCCTGTGATACGGTAGCGCGCTCGCCAGCGCCATTGGGCAGCGCCTCCATCGTGGGGCGCGGGTTCCGGTGAGGGCGCCTGCCGCCATGGCGTCTTTTGCGGTGCTCGAGCGTTAGTCTCGAGTCAGCCGCGGCGCCACGTCGACGTTAAAATGTAGCGGGTCGCTTCGACCCGCAGGAAAGTTGGGCGAAGCCCTGGAATAGAATGGTCGGACAACGGACGCTAAAAAACTCGATTCGCGCCACGGGCGTGGGGTTGCACACAGGGAAAAAGGTGCTGATGACCCTGCGGCCGGCTGGCCCGGACGAGGGGATCGTGTTCCGTCGAACCGACCTGCCGAACTCAGCGGACATCCCGGCGAATGCCGAGAATGTCGGCGACACCATGCTGGGGACCACCCTCGGCAGGGGAGATGCACGGGTCTCGACGGTGGAGCATCTTTTGTCGGCCTTCGCGGGCCTCGGCATCGACAACGCGGTCGTGGAGCTGAGCGCTCCCGAAGTACCGATCATGGACGGCAGCGCCGGCCCCTTCGTTTTTCTGCTGCAATCGGCGGGAATCGAGGAACAGCGTCGCCCGAAGCGCTTCATCCGCGTGAAGAAGCGACTGCGGGTCGAGGACGGCGACAAGTGGGCGCAGTTCGACCCGTTCGACGGCTTCAAGGTGAATTTCGAGATCGAGTTCAATCACCCGATCTTCAAGCGCCGCGCCCAGAAGGCGTCGATGGATTTCTCGACGACGTCGTTTCTGAAGGAAGTCAGTCGCGCGCGGACCTTCGGCTTCATGCGCGACCTGGAGACCCTGCGGTCACGCAATCTCGCGCTCGGGGGAAACCTCGACAACGCCATTGTGCTCGATGAATTCCGGGTGCTGAACGAAGACGGCCTGCGCTACGAGGACGAGTTCGTGAAGCACAAGATCCTCGATGCGATCGGCGATCTCTACCTGTTGGGACACAGCCTCATCGGCGAATTCAGCGGCTTCAAGTCCGGCCACGCGCTGAACAACAAGCTGCTGCGCATGCTGCTCGCGGACGCGTCGATCTGGGAAGAGGTCGTCTTCGAGTCGTACGCGGACGCGCCGATCTCCTACATCGAAGCGCCGGTTCTGCCGCTATCGGGCGAATAGTCTGTCCCGTTTCCCGCGTCGCGCCGTTGGCGCTTCTCGGGATTCCCTCCGCTGCCCCACGTCGCCCCGTTGGGGCTTCGTGGGATTTCCTCCACTGCGTTTCGGTCACGCTCCGGTCAAGATTTCGCGCCTCGCGGCAATACACGCACGCTGACCTCGGTGATTCCCGGCTTTGCCGCGCGGATCTGAGCTTCGATTTCCTGCACGGCGAAACGCAGTCGTGCGGACCACGCGGGTGATTCCGCGAAGATCACCAGG
>DATBCZ010000027.1:0-6143 GCA_036270175.1 Steroidobacteraceae bacterium
CAATAGACGAGCGCGATCGGAAAGTGCCGTAGATATTCGGGCGAAAAGGCACCCACCGAGAAGCGCTTCTCGCCGGTGGACTTGCTCGCGAGCCACGAATCCGACAGTTGCCGCAGTGTCGGCAGGATCTCGTCGAGCCGCTCCGGCGGGATCACTTCGAAGCTCGCCCCATCGCGCTCCGCGCGGCGATGCGCCTGGCGCAGGTCCGCCCGTGCCGAGCCCTCCAATCCGAAATCCGCCAGCGGCACGCGTGCCTCTTCGCCGATCTTCAGTGCCGCGAGGCCCAGATCCACGTAGAGCGCGAGGCTCTCAGCGCTCGTCTGGTAGAACACCGTCTCGCCGCCGTGATGATCGGAGATCTCGCGGAAGCGCCACACGAGTTCCTCCGAGCCCGCGTCCGACCCGACTGGATCGCCAAGGGCGACCCAACTGCGGCCGGCGATCTGGTACATGACGAATGTATCGCCGGCTTCGGAGAACAACAGTCGTTTGTCGCCCGCCAGTGCGGCATTCGCCATTGTCAGATCCGAGCCCGCAATGATCTTGCGGGCGCGCTCGATGTCATCCGGGCCCGCCACTGCAGGCTCGGGTCGCGCCGGTCGGAGCATGTTCAATAGCAGGTACGCGGCTGCGAGTACGATGACTGCTAGCGAGGCTCGCAACATGCGCGGTGTATGAGCGTCGACGTCGAACGTCCACCACAGCTCTTGCGAGTAGATGACGCGTCGGTGTGCCATGTACCCGACCCATACCGCCATCACGATTACGCCGATGATGCTCGCGATCCACGCGGGCGTGAACCGCTCCGAGAGAATCGCTGTCGGACGGTAGAAGGATCGGCGGCCAAGGCCCATAACACCCAGTACCAGGGCGAGGATGATCGCTTCCTCGAAATCCAACCCCTTCAGCAGCGATGCGACCATGCCGGCGACGAGCAGCCAGAAGACGATGTGATAGGCGGCCTGCACCCTGCGGTAGAGGGCGCGCGCCAGGATGATGAGGCCCAGACCGATGAGACTCCCCGCGAGGTGCGACACCTCCAGCACCGTGAGCGGCAGGAAGCGGTCCAGGAAGGCGAGTCGCTCGTTGATCCCAGGGGTGGCCCCGGAGATCAACAGCACGGTGCCGGCAAGAAACACCAGGGCGCTCGCGACTTGTGGAACGACCGGCGCGATGTAAGCCGACGCGAGCTCATGGGCGCGCGCGATCCGCGTGCTCGCGGCGCTCAGCTCCTTGGCCCCGAACAGCACCGCTCCGAACAGAATAGGGACGAGGTAGTAGATCGCGCGGTAGGCCAGCAGGGAGCCGAGTAGCGCTTCCGGCTGGACGTTCGGTAACGCCAGGATCATTACGGTCTCGAACACCCCGATACCGCCGGGCACGTGGCTCACGATCCCCGCAATCACGGCCGCCGCGTAGGCCCCGAGAAAGGTGAGGAAGTCGATGTTGGCATCGTCGGGCAACAGCCAGTAGACCACCGCCCCAGCCAGGCTCAGGTCGACCATTGCGAGCGCGACTTGTGGAAGTCCGATCGACGGGCCGGGCGCACGCAACGCCCAGCCGCGAATCTCCAGTGTGGACTTCGATAGCGAGGCCCACAGCGCATAGGCGACGACCGTTGCCAGAGACAGCGCTCCGATCAACATCAGCCAGGAGCGGCCCAGGTGCAGGACCAATGCCGCCTGGTTGGGCGCGAACACGAGCGAGAATCCCGCGATCGTCGCCAACCCGATGCCAATCGAGAGGCTACAGAAGGCAGAGATCGTCGCCACCTCGATCGCCGTGACACCCGCGGTCGCATACAGCCGGAAACGGATCGCCGCGCCAGTGAATGCCGCGAAACCCAGCGTGTGGCCGAACGAGTAGGCGATGAACGAGGTGAAGACGATACGTCCGTAAGCGATCTTCTTACGCAGGTAGCGAAGTGCGAGCACCTCGTAGGTGCTCAAGAGCCAGTAGCTGAGCGCGGTGAAGCAGAGAGCCGCAACAACATTGCGACGCGGAATGTTGTGCAGGTGGGCCCAGACGTCCCGGATATGCAGGTGCGCCATTTCGCGACGCAAAACCCATGCGCCGCCTGCGAATATCAGCAGGGCTGCAATGGGCCCGACCCAACGGAAACCGCTGCGGTCTTCCGCGCCCGGTCGCTCACCTACGGGTGTCGATGACACAGTCAACGCTTCGGCAGGTCGCTCAGCGAGTGAGCGGCTTGTACTTGATACGGTGAGGCTGCGAAGCATCGTCGCCGGTGCGACGCTTGTAGTCCTCGACGTATTCCTGGTAGTTGCCTTCGAACCAGACCACCTGCGAATCGCCCTCGAAGGCGAGCATGTGAGTGGCGATACGATCGAGGAACCAGCGGTCGTGCGAGATGACGACGGCGCAGCCGGGGAAATTCAGCAGTGCATCCTCCAGGGCGCGCAAGGTCTCGATATCCAGGTCGTTGGTGGGCTCGTCGAGCAGCAGGACGTTGCCGCCCTGTTTCAACACTTTCGCCAGGTGGACGCGGTTACGCTCGCCGCCGGAGAGGTCGCCGATGACTTGCTGTTGCTGCGCACCCCTGAAGTTGAAGCGGCCCACATAACCCCGCGAGGGGGTCTCGTAGTTGCCGACCTTGATGATGTCGAGGCCGCCCGAGATTTCCTGCCAGACGGTTTTCTTGTCGTCGAGGGCCTGGCGCGACTGGTCGACGTAGGCGAGCTTTGTCGTGGGTCCCAGGCGCATCTCGCCGGAATCCGGCTTCTCGACGCCGGTGAGCATACGGAACAGAGTGGTCTTACCCGCGCCGTTCGGGCCGATGATGCCGACGATGCCGCCGCGCGGCAGGTTGAATGTCAGGTTGTCGATGAGCAGGCGGTCGCCATAGGCCTTGCGCAGATTCTTTACTTCGACGACCAGGTCACCCAGGCGCTCGCCGGGCGGAATATAGATCTCGTTCGTCTCGTTGCGTTCCTGGAACTCTTTCGAGGCGAGCTCCTCGTAGCGTTGCAGGCGGGCCTTGCTCTTCGCCTGGCGCGCCTTGGGATTCTGCCGCACCCATTCGAGCTCACGTTCCAGGGTCTTGCGCAATGCTTCGCGCTCGCGCTCCTCCAGGGCGAGACGCTTCTCTTTCTGCTCGAGCCACGAGGAGTAGTTCCCCTGGTAGGGAATACCGTGTCCACGATCGAGCTCGAGAATCCATTCGGCCACGTTATCGAGGAAATAGCGGTCGTGGGTGACCGCTATGACCGTACTCGGATACTCCTCGAGATAGCGTTCCAGCCAGGCGATGGACTGTGCGTCCAGGTGGTTGGTCGGCTCATCGAGCAGCAGCATGTCGGGGGCCGACAACAGCAGTCGACACAGCGCGACGCGCCGTTTCTCGCCTCCCGACAGGGGGCCTATCTTCGCCTCCCAGGCCGGCAGGCGCAGGGCGTCGGCGGCGATCTCCAGCTTGCGTTCCAGCTCCCAGCCGCCGGCGGTATCGATGGCGTCCTGCAGCTTGGCCTGTTTTTCCAGGAGCGCCGTCATCTCCTCGTCCGACATGGGCTCGGCGAACTTGTCGCTGATCTGGTTGAACTCTTCCAACAGCTTGAAGGTGGTGCCGACCCCTTCCATGACCGTCGTGCGCACGTCTTTCGCGTCATCGAGCTCAGGCTCCTGCGGCAGGAAGCCGACACGGATACCGCTCTGCGGACGGGCCTCGCCGTCAAAACTCGGGTCCGTTCCGGCCATGATGCGCAGCAGGGACGATTTGCCGGAACCGTTGAGACCCAGCACGCCGATCTTGGCGCCGGGAAAGAAAGAGAGACTGATGTCTCGGAGGATGGTCCGCTTCGGCGGTACCACCTTGGACACCCGGTTCATCGTGTAAATGTATTGAGCCATGCTTGCTGATCACTACCGTCGCGGTTGCCCGTCCATAACGAACTGTAAAGTCCGGCATCGGGGCGGCATTATCATCGACTAAGCCCCCGTTGGCGACCGCTCCATTTCCACCCTGTGCTACGCTCCCCAGCGCTGGGGTCGAGTCACAATTCATTCATCAGCGCCTGTCAGCGGGAATGCCCCCACATGAAATCTAACCGGGTCGCGTCAGACGTGGCAGTCGTCGTGAGCGACCGCCTGGCTCGCTACGGCTTCGGTGACGGCCATCCCTTTGGTACGGACCGGCACGCTGCGTTCGTACGCGAGTTCGAGGCGCGTGGCCTCGACAAACGCGTTCACATCCTCGACCCACGCGTTGCAACCGACGAGGAGCTTCACTCCTTCCACACACCCGCTTACGTGGACTTTGTCCGAGAGCGTTCCGCCAGTGGCCAAGGGTTGCTGGATGGGGGCGACACGCCGGCGTTCCGAGGTGTCTACGAAGCGGCCGCCTGCGTCGTGGGCGCAACTCTAAATGCCGCTGACGCAATTATGCAGGGCGAGTGCCGCCGCGCTTTTGTGCCTATCGCGGGACTTCATCACGCCGCGCGGGATCGTGCAGCCGGTTTCTGCGTCTTTAACGATTGCGGTGTGGCCATCGAGCTGTTGCGGAAGAAATCAGGGCTCGACCGCGTCGCTTACGTCGACATCGACGCCCATCACGGCGATGGCGTGTTCTACGCGTTCGAGAACGATGCGGCTGTCATCTTCGCGGACGTGCATGAGGATGGGCGTTACCTATATCCCGGCACCGGCGCTGCGGATGAGACGGGACGTGGCGCCGCGCAGGGAACGAAGCTCAATTTGCCGATGGCGCCGGGCTCCGACGATGCCGCTTTCGCGCGGGTGTGGCCCCAGGTGAGAGCGCACCTCGAGCGTTTTGCGCCTGAGTTCATCATTCTTCAATGTGGCGCCGACAGTGTGGAAGGTGACCCGATTACCCACCTGCGCTTTTCGTCGAAGACTCACGGCTTCGCGGCGCGCGAATTGATGGAACTCGCCGAGCGCTTCGGTCACGGGCGCGTGCTGGCGCTCGGTGGGGGCGGCTACAACCGGGTCAATATCGCGCAGGCTTGGACCGCGGTGGTCGAAAACCTGCTCTGACCCGCTTCGCCAACAGCCGGCGCGACGTTCCGGTACAATGCGCAAACTCCCTTTTCGCACCGCTAACTAAAGGCTCCGCGCATGTTCCGGACGACTATGACTATCGAAGGGTTCGACCCTGAGCTTTCCAAGGCTATCCAAGGCGAGAAGCATCGCCAGGAAGAGCACATCGAGCTCATTGCGTCCGAGAACTACACCAGCCCCCGGGTGCTCGAGGCACAGGGCTCGGTACTCACCAACAAGTACGCGGAAGGCTACCCCGGAAAGCGCTACTACGGTGGTTGCGAATACGTGGATATCGCCGAACAGCTCGCCATCGATCGGGCGAAGCAACTCTTCGGTGCCGACTACGCGAACGTCCAGCCGCATTCCGGCTCGCAGGCCAACGCCGCGGCCTATTTCGCCCTGGTGCAGCCGGGTGACGCCATTCTCGGTATGAGCCTCGATCACGGCGGCCACCTGACTCACGGCGCGAAGGTGAATTTCTCCGGCAAGTTCTTCAAGGCCGCCCAGTATGGGATCCGCCCCGACACGGGTGAGATCGACTACGACCAGGTGCAGCGGCTCGCCGAAGAGCACAGGCCGAAGATGATTGTTGCCGGATTCTCAGCCTACTCGCGTGTCATCGACTGGGCCCGCTTCGCGGCGATTGCCAAGAGTGTCGGCGCCTATTTCGTGGTCGACATGGCTCACGTCGCCGGGCTGGTCGCGACCGGGTTTTATCCGAATCCCTTGCCGCACGCGGACGTCGTAACTACGACGACGCATAAGACGCTGCGCGGACCTCGCGGCGGGCTCATCCTCGCGCGCAAGAACGATGAAATCACCAAGAAGCTGCAATCGATCGTGTTTCCGGGCACCCAGGGCGGCCCGCTGATGCACGTCATTGCCGCCAAGGCGGTCGCTTTCCTCGAAGCACTGCAGCCGGAGTTCAAGGATTACCAACGGCAGGTGTTGGCGAACTCGCGTGCGCTGGCGGCGCGGCTGGCCAAGAACGGCTTCCAGATCGTTTCCGGCGGCACCGACAATCACCTGTTCCTGCTGAGCCTTGCGGATCGCAACATCACGGGTAAGGACGCCGACGCGGCTCTCGGTAAAGCCAACATCACGGTGAACAAGAACGCTGTTCCCAA
>DATBCZ010000028.1:0-3044 GCA_036270175.1 Steroidobacteraceae bacterium
GAGGGCATAGATGTATGGCCGGTGCGGGCAGCCAGGACGGCGGAATTTCCTCGGCGGTGGGTGCGATGTCGAGGAGCTTCTGGCGGTAAGGGTGCGCAGACGAGGGCGAGCGATAGCCGTCGCCGTCCGACTCGATGTGCCCCTCCGACCCGACATCACCCTCCGCCCCAACCTGCAACAGCTCCGCGTTCCTCGGTAGCGAGCGTCGACTCCCATCCGGCTCGTAGATGAGCCACTCAACGAGGTGCGCGCCCGGAAATTTCGCCAGCGCGATGTATTGCAACCCGACGGCGCGAAGCAGGGTCTCTATGTCGAATGGGTAGTCACGCCCCACCCGCGCGACCAGGCCGATGCGGCGCGGGTCGAGCCACAAGCGTGCGCCAGCGAGCGCATACAAACTGCTGCCACCGATCTGCCGTCGCCACGCGCCAGGGACAGCGGGCACGACGTCGTCGACGGTGACCTGTCCGACGATGATCAGATCGGGCTTGATTTGTGCTGCCAAAAATCCCTCCGGAGGCGGCGTGGAGTGATCGGGTCAGCCGAGTCCCTGGGCACGGTCGCGGACGATGCCCTTGGCGATGAGCCACGTCTCGTCATGACGTCTCATCGGGATAAACGGAATCCCGGCGCGGGCGGCCATGTGCAATACCAACAGCTGCGCGGGCATATGATAGACCAGAGGCGATAGCCACTCATCAACATCGTCTCCGATGTCGATCGACAGGAAGGCCTCGGGGAACGCGACCTCGGGAGTGGCGTGGACCACGATCGCGCGACCGCCGGCATTGCCGATTCCACGAACCATCTCCTGCGCACGGTCGAGACTGTTGCCCGGCGGCGCGATCACCATAACGACGCTGCGGGCGCCCCATTTGAGTGTCAGGAAGTATTCCAGGTGCGCCCATTCCTCGAGGTCGCACGCTATGCCGTTGATGGGCATCTGCTCATGAAATTTCGCCGCACTGTATTTCGCAGTGCCTTGGCTCGGCCCTGCACCGATTGCCCAGATGGTATCGATATCCCCCAATTGCTCGCACAGCTTGGCGATTGCTGGCTCGATGCGGGCGGCGATCGCGCCTTGCGCTTCAATGGCCTTCTCGATGCGGTCCAAACGCTCAGCCTGCGTTGCGGCCGTGATGTGTCCTCGCTTTACACCCAGCGCCAGTGCAAACGAGTAAAGGGCGTACAACACCGCCATGTACTCCGCGAAATTCAGGAGACAGCGCCCGTAGTATGAAGGCAGGCCGATTTCCTCATGAACCGGGCGATGCACCACGAAGTCCGCCTGGCGAGCCAGGGCGCCAGTCATACTGCCGGTCACGCCGAGCGTCGGCGCGCCGCGGTCCTTCGCCAGCAAAACGACTTCGCGGGCGCGAGAGGAGCTGCCCGAGTTTGAAATGCTGATGACCAGGTCCTTCGGGCCCAACAGAGGAGTCTCGTACCGCGCGAGCTCGATGGCCGTGCGCCCCTCGGTTGGCAACCCTGTCCAACGCCGAAACGCCTGCGCCAGTGCGACCGCCGCAAACATGCTGTCGCCGGAGCCGCCCATTACTATCCTTTGTGCGCCGGAGACGCGAGGGTCCCGGACGGCGGCTTCAACGTGCTCGGTGACGACACGACGGAGGTTCGGCAGGTCTACAGAGCGTGTCACCGCAAGTGCGAAATCGGCGGCGAAAGTGTGTCCAGGTGGGAAGGGATGCATGATGGTCTCTGTTGCGGTTTGACTGGAAGATAGGATTTGGTTGGAGTTGTCGGGCCTTCGATGCCACGCCAGTTTTTCAGTGGGGCCTGTGGCACGCGACTGCGTGTCCCGGAGTCAGTTCGGTCAACTTCGGCGTCTCGGTCTGGCAGCGCTCCACGGCTCGTGGGCAACGTGTATGGAACGCACAGCCTGACGGCGGGCGCGCGGGGCTCGGTGGCTCGCCGGGCAAAGACGCGTACTGACGCGAGCGCTCGATGATTGGGTCGGCAATCGGAACGGCTGCCAATAACGCGTGTGTGTAGGGATGCTTGGGGTGGGCATAGAGAACAGGCGTCGTTGCCAGCTCGACGACTCGACCCAGATACATGACCGCGACGCGGTCGGAGATCTGGCGAACGACTCCCAAGTCGTGCGAGATGAATAGATAGGTCAGTGACAACCGCTCTTTCAGCTCGCGGAACAGCTCGAGCATCTGCCCGCGTAGAGAAAGATCGAGGGCGGACAGCACTTCGTCGGCTGCGATCAGCTCCGGTCGGCAGGCGAGCGCGCGTGCTATGCAGATGCGCTGCCGTTGGCCGCCGGAGAATTCGTGCGGGCGCCGGTTCGCCACAGAAGCGTCCAAACCAACGAGGGCGAGGCATTCCGCGACCCGCGATTTGAGTTCGCGGCCGCTGGCTAAACCGTGAACGATCAGCGGCTCACCAACTGCGGAACCGATGCTCAGGCGAGGATTGAGGGAGCCGAAGGGGTCCTGGAAGATCATCTGTAGATGCCGGCGCAGCGCGCGTAGGGGGCGGCCGGAGGATGTTGTTATGTCGGAACCCTTGAAGGCTACGCTGCCGGAGCTTGCACGGATGCAGCGGACGAGAGCGCGCGCCAGTGTGCTTTTCCCGGAGCCGCTTTCGCCGACTAGGGCGAGGGTTTCGCCTGCGTAGATGTCGAGATCGACGCCGCGCAGCGCCTGCACGACGTTGCGTCGTGAGCGTAGGAAGGAGGAACGTGCCGTTCCGTACGTCACAGTGAGTTCGCGCGAGGCTAGGATTACGGTCGGCGCGGTCATGGTTTTGGAGCGCTCGCGGCCTGCGGCGGGGTTGGCATCGGAGGCGAGGTCGGTGACGGCGACTGCGGTGACGTTGGCCCGTTCGTTAGGCTGGCCGCCATCGGTTCGTCGGGACGCACGGCCCAGCAGGCGACGCGTACACGCTCGGAGATTGCGCTGAGCGGGGGAGCGGTGGCGCGGCACTTATCCATGACTTGCGGGCAACGTGGCGCAAAGGGGCACCCGACGGCGGCGGCGTCACCCCCGATGTGCACCGATGCCGAGGCGCCCTCAGCGAAT
>DATBCZ010000029.1:0-4522 GCA_036270175.1 Steroidobacteraceae bacterium
ACCCCGGCGGCAGCCTATAAAACGACCCCACCACGAGCCACGTATCGAACCCCCTTCGATACTCGCCGATATCACGCATCCCTCGGCTCGCCACAATGCGACAACCGGAGCGTCGCAGCAGTTCGAGCGTGGCCGAGTCCGGGCCGCTGATGTGCATTCCTGCCGTAAAATCGCCTCTGTAACCGTTGCGTTCCGAAGCCACGGGGAGCGATTGCCCCATGGCCCACGCAGCGGCGGCACGGTCCAACATCGGACTATGACGCAGCGGTGGTGCCGCCGGCATTGTTCCGCCGCAGCCGCCCTCGCGGAGTACTCCCACGGCGGAGAGCGCGTCCGCCCAAGTGATCGAGGTCGCCGCGAGCCCGGCCAGTAAGACCCAGAGCCGCCACAGGTGACTGCAGGATGAGCGTTTCACGGTATAGCTCCCACCATCTCCGCGATGGCCTCCTTAATTAGGGCTACGCCCACTTTCCTGCGGGTCGAAGCGACCCGCTACATTTAGCGGCGCTGCGCGTCGGTCAGATGAGAGAACGTACTGGTGACCGATCGGATGACGGGCCGGCGGTACCGAATCACATAATGTGCCGGGTCAACGTCCGCCGCACCCATTGACTCGTTTCCGCGACTTGACCCGTCCCAGGGCCTCTATAATCGTAGCCGCGATCAGCGCAACCGCCTGTTCCATAAGCAAAGGAAATCTATGCAGATTTGGGGGATCTTGCGTGGGGCACTCGCCCTCGCACTGGCGCTCTATTGTTTCAACGCGACCGCAGCGGACGACACCGAAATCCGGTTGCTGCGCCAGCCGTCGGTCTCGAAGGACCATCTCGCTTTCGTCTATGCCGGCGACATCTGGATAAGCGATCGTGACGGTCGCAACCCCAGCCGGATCACATCCCATCCGGCATCCGAATTCGCGCCGCACTTCTCGCCGGACGGTAACTGGATCGCGTTCTCGGCGGCCTATGACAACAACATCGACGTGTATGTTGTGTCGGCGAGCGGCGGGCAGCCACGGCGACTGACATGGCACCCGGCGGCTGACCTCGTTACCGGTTGGAGCACGGACGGCAAACGCGTGCTGTTTGTGTCCGATCGGGAAGTTGACAACAGCCGCAGCGGACAACTGTTCGAAGTGCCTCTGGAAGGCGGCTATGAACGCAAGATCATGAAGGCCGTCGCCGTCGAAGGCGCTTGGTCGCCCGACGGCAAGCGCATGGCGTATCGCCCCTACACGATGGCTTATTCCGGGACCAGCGGCTGGCGCCAACACCGTGGCGGCGACACCCCGCCGCTGTGGATCATCGATCCGGCCAGCGGCGCACTCGAGAAAATTCCACATGTCAACGCCTCGGACCGCGATCCGATGTGGATCGGCGCCGACATCGCTTTCATTTCCGATCGCAACGACGGCGCCGCCAATTTATTTCTCTACGACGCCCAGACACACGCCGTACGGCAACTGACGCACGAAACACAATGGGACGTGCGTAACGCCGGCGCGTACGATCACACGATCGTGTACGAGGTCGGCGGCCAACTGAAGTCCATCGATCTCAACAGCGGGCAGATTCAACCCATTCCAGTCCATCTCGCCTCACAGGCGATCCAGGCTCGGCCGCAATGGAAGGACGTGGCCCGGCTCATCACCTCGGCACGTCTCTCCACGACGGGAAAACGGGTGCTCATCACGGCACGCGGCGACGTTTTCAGTGTTCCCGTCAAAGACGGAGCAGTGCGCAATCTGACCGCCACCTCGGGTGTGCGCGAGGCTGACGCGCTTTGGAGCAGCGACGGACAGCGAGTCGCCTATCTGAGTGATGAGGGCGGGACCCAGGCGCTGCTGATACGCGATGCTTTGGGACTGGAAAAGCCGGTACGCCACGCCGTGGCCCGCGCCTCGGACAAGGCTGCGTACTTTACTCTGTTGGAATGGGCGCCTGACGGCCGCCGTGTCGTCTTCCAGGACAACCACCTCCACCTCTACGCCCTGGAACTCAAGACCGACGCCGTAACCCTGGTCGATACCAGCAAACGCCGTCTCGGCTTCAAGACAACAGTATCGCCGGACGGCCAATGGCTCGCCTATACCCTGATCGGTGACAACTATCTCGCGCGGGTGAAGCTCTTTAACTTTACCACCGGGCAAAGCGCGGAACTGGCGGACAAATTCATCCAGACCGACGACCCCGTTTTCGGGGGCAGCGACCTGTTGTATTTCACGGCTTCGATCGACGCCGGACCGAGTCGCTCGGCGTTGGACATGTCCACGCAGGAGCGCCCATTGCGCAAGGCCATTTACGCGGCCGTGCTGCCGGCCGACGGCCATTCGCCGCTGGCGCCGAAAAGCGGCGACGAGGAGCTTCCGGGGAAAGGAAAAGACGCGCAGCGTAAGGACGATACCGATGCAGTGCGTCCCGCGGAGAAAGAGGGCAAGCACGAGGACGAAGCTGACCAAACCCACCCGGCGGACAAAGGCCGCCCGGGTGAAAAAGCCCATCCGGGTGAAAAAACGAGTGCGCCCGTAAAGCCCACACGCATCGATCTAGCGGGCTTGTCGCAGCGCTTCGTGCCCATCCCTATCGCGGAGCGTAACTATGACAGACTGATCGTCGCGTCCGACGGCGCCTTGCTCTATCTCTCCCGCAAGCAACCGGGCTCGAGCCAGGAGCCGCCCGCTCCGCTCCCCAACCGCGGCGCGGATGCCGACCTCTACCGCTACAGTTTCGAGGATCGCAGCGAGAAGCAGCTCCGCTCGTCCCTCGTGGATGTCACGGCCAGCGCCGACCGGAAGAAGCTACTGCTGGTGTTGGGCGAGAACCAACTCGATATCGCCGACGCCACTGAGAAGCTCGACTCCAAGCCCATTGAATTGAACGGACTGCGGATGCTGGTCGATCCGCACCAGGAGTGGCAACAGATCTTCGACGAGGTCTGGCGGATGGAGCAGGCCTACTTCTACGACCCCAACATGCATGGCCTCGACTGGCGCGCGGTGCGCGCACGTTATGAGCCGCTGCTGAAATACGTGCAGCGCCGTGAGGACCTGACCGAATTGTTGATCGAGATGATCGGCGAGATGCAGGTCGGGCACAACCGTATCGGCGGCGGCGACATCCACCTGGAACGGCCGGCCGGTATCGGCCTGCTCGGCGCGGAGTTCAAGGTGGAGAAGGGTCTGTACCGGATCCAGAAGATCTATCGCGGCGACCGTTGGAATCCCTTCCTGGTGTCACCGCTGACGGCGGCCGGTGTCAACATCGCGGAAGGCGATTATATCCTGGCGATCAACGGCCACCCGCTCGACGCCACGATCAACATTTTCTCCCTCCTCGAGAATACGGTCGACAAACAGGTGTCGCTGACAGTGAGCCGGGAGGGCAGCACGGGCGCGTCGCGAACCGTCACCGTGATTCCCACCGGGAGCGAGGTCGGACTGCGTCAATGGGACTGGGTGGCGCGCAACCAGGAATATGTGGAGCGCAAGAGCGGCGGCAAGATCGCCTACGTCTATCTGCCCGACACGGCCGATAACGGTTACGCCTTCTTCAACCGAATGTTCTTTGCGCAAGTCGACCGCGACGCCCTCATCGTCGACGACCGCCGCAACGGCGGTGGCCAGGCGGCGAACTACATTCTCGAGGTGTTGAACCGGAAGTATCTCTCCGGCTGGAAGGACCGCGACGGCCTGGTATTCAACACCCCCGCCGGCGCCATCTACGGCCCCAAGGCGATGTTGATCGACCAGGACGCCGGCTCGGGCGGCGACTACCTTCCCTATACCTTCCGCTACCTGGGACTGGGCAAGTTGGTCGGCACCCGCACCTGGGGCGGCCTCATCGGCATTTCGGCCAATCCGCCACTGATCGACGGCGGCTTTCTAACCGTGCCGTATTTCCGGATGTACACGCCGACGAGCCAATGGCGCGTGGAGAACGAGGGCGTCGCACCCGACCTGGAGGTTGACCTGGATCCGGCCCAGGTGAACGCGGGGACCGACAACCAGCTGGACGCCGCCATCGCGAATGTCCTGGAGCAGTTGCAGACCGCGAAGACAGTGCCCCTGAAAGCGGCGCCGCCCTACCCCACCCAACTGGGGAAGTAGGCGCCTATTTCCAACCCGTGATACTCGAACTGAAATCGACGAAATAGGAATTTGTCGTGAAGTAGCCGATGCCGACAATACTCAAGTTGGTCGCGTCCGTGATCACGCTCGTAGACCCACTGTCAGCATGGAAGCGGGCCTGCAGCTTCCGGCAGTCGTGATGTCACATGTCTGAATTGGCGCGGGGGTGAGCATGAAGCCGGCATTCACTCCGGCGCCGTATTGAAGAAATTTGAACGCGCTCGCCACAAGGCAGGTGCCGGTGGTACCCAGTGTACACGCCGGATAGCCGCCCGCGGGTTCCACCGAGCCCGGCACGACGATCGAACCGTGCGTACTCGCGACGCCAAAAATTCCCTGATTCCCCGGCACCGGCTCGATCGGTACGCCCGTCGCAATGATCTGCGCCGAGTAGTA
>DATBCZ010000030.1:0-3652 GCA_036270175.1 Steroidobacteraceae bacterium
GTACCGCCCGGCCACGAGAAACACTGGAGCAAGCACTGCGCGCAGTACAACGCCTGCGGTCGGCCGGTCTACTTTGTGCGAGACGACTGGTACAACACCGAATATGTTGCGCATTACCACCACGGCGGCGGCGATCATGGCCATGGTCGGGGTCACGACAAGGACCATGGTCATGACAACGGCCACGGCGATCGCGACAAGTAAGACGCTCGATGCGCTCGATCTCCTGGTCCCTGAGCCTCCGGAATTCCTTTGCGCGAGCGCGCTTTGACAGCAGGCCGCCGCTCTGATGCAGGAACCGGTGCAGGGGCCTGGGGCGACTATCGCCCCTTACCTGGTTCTTGGCGCCACCGAGCGCCTGTACGCGCTTGCCCAGTTGGGCGCGGGCCCCAGCGGTGCGGTGGCGGTAGCCTGCTGCCTTTCCGGGCGGTGCCATGGTGGAAGCACGATCTGCGCTCGGCATGGCACTGGGGAGGAGGCGACCGCTGCCGTGAGCGATGCACTGCCGGCACGATGATGGCTATGGAATAATCCACGCACAGGGCAATCGTGAGATTGCCGACTAAGGGTAGCGGCACTTGGAACTTACCCGGAAGTTACCCGGGCGCCTTTCCAGCACTCGGGTAAGCCGCGTAAGTCATTGAAAAGAATGGCGTCCCCAACGAGATTCGAACTCGTGTTACCGCCGTGAAAGGGCGATGTCCTAGGCCTCTAGACGATGGGGACGCTGACCCAGACCGGACGTGAATGGTTCGCGGGCTTTCACTGCCGCGCACCCGTCCTGCCGGGGCGCGGAAGATTACACGGCTTGTGAGCGTGGGACAACGAGAAGAATCGATGGATGCGCAAAGCGATATGGGTGGGGTAGCCGCGGAAGGGGAGCGCGGGGTGCGCTATTGGTGGGTGAACCACAAGCGCACGCATGCGCAGGAGCTCGATGGTGAGTTCCTCTGGTCCCCGAAGAGAAAGCAGGGCGGTGCCGACAACGAGTCGTCCAACAACATGACCAAGATCATGCCGGGCGATGTCGTGTTCGCTTTCTCGTTCACCGGCGGCGCGCTGCGGGCGGTTGGAGTTGCGTTGGGTCGGGCGCGCGAGGCGCCCAATCCGTTTGAATTCACAGGGGCGCGCAAGCAGTCGAGCGGTCCTCGCGGGTGGCAGGTGACCGTGCGGTACGCGGAGCTCGCCAAGCCTTGGCGGCCGAAGGATCACGCGCCCGAGATCGCGCGCCTGTTGCCGGAGAAGTACTCGCCACTGCGCGCCAGCGGCGAAGCCAATCCGGCGATCTACCTGGCCCCGGTGTCGCAGAAATTGGCCGCGACGTTGCGCCACTTGATTGGCGCCGAGATGGATACGCTCATCGAGGAAATTACCCAACGCGCCGGCTATCATTTTCCTGACGATGTGGCGGAGGAAGCGCTGCTGCAGCGAACCGACATCGACCCCAAGGCGAAGATCGACCTGTTGAAAGCGCGCCGCGGGCAGGGCATTTACCGCACCAATCTCGAGGCGGTCGAGGCCGCCTGCCGCCTGACCGGGTTGTTGGATCGCCGGCACCTGCGAGCCATCCACATCAAGCCCTGGCGAAAGTCGAGTGATGCCGAGAAGCTCGATGGTTGCAACGGCCTGTTGTTATCGCCGCACCTGGAGCATCTGTTCTGGCGCGGTTACATCTCGTTCGCCGACACCGGGGAACTGCTGGTCTCGCGTTACCTGAACCCGGCGGTGCTGGACAAGTGGGGTGTGAAATTCCCGTGTCTCGCGGGCGCGTTTCGCCCTGAGCAGTGCGCCTATCTTGAATACCACCGCATCGAGGTGTTCGAGCGTCAGGCCGCCGGCGGACGCCGTAAGTCATTGGAAACGCACGTGCACGACCTCGTGGACATCGAGCCCAAGGGCGCGCCCGTGACGGTTTACGGGGACGAGTAGCGCACCGCCTGCCGGCCGCCCACGCGCGGGCTTTAGCCTTGGGACTTGCCAAAAAACAGGAGCTGTATAAATATACAGACCCGTGAATGGAGGCCCCCATGTCACTCACACCCCGCGTTCTGCTCGACACCTCGATTGCGCAACTTCGGACCCTGGCTTCCTTCCTGGCGGAAGAAATGGGTGAGTACCGCCACAAGTCCGAGGCCGCCAATCTCGAGGCCCGCGCCTGCAAAGAGATCCTGCTCACCATCAGCGTCCTGATTCCGAAGCTGCAAGCCGCCCGCTATGTTGTAGCCGACGATGGTGCCGCGGTGGGGCGCTGTGTGAGTTGCGACGAGGGCTGAAGCGGCCGCGCTCTTTCTGCGGAACTAACAGCACACCCCGGCACTCGAACCTGCGCGAACGAAAAAAGCGGGCAGGGGAGTGGCCTCGTGCGGGTTGCCATATTCGTCGCGGTTGTGGCTGCGCACCTCGCGCTGCTGTGGCTGGTTACATCGTCGCATCGTTGGGTGTTGCTGCCAGCAGAGGATGAGGCTGCAATAACGCCGATTTTTTTGCCGCCGCTGCCGCCCGAGCCGGCGGTGGAGCCGATTTGGGAGCCGCCCGAATGGGATTTCCAGGTTCAGGCGCGGGCGCCCGAGCCGACACAACGACCCGTGCAACAGGAAAGCCAGCAGGAGCTAACACGCGCGCGCCTGGCAACGTCCGAGACCCGGGCAGTGTCCGCGCCCAGGTCATCGGCCGAATCCCAGGCAGCACCGGCGCTGCAGGAAAGCGCCACGCCCCAGTCGAACTCCATACTCCAAGCAAACACGGCGCTCCAGGCCAACATGCCCACTCAGGCGAGCCCCGATCTCGGCTCGCCACAACCTTCCGAACTCACGTCAGGCGCGCCAAATTGGCGCGAAGCGGCCACGGCTACGGCACAAACTAGTGCCCAACACATCGTCGAAGCCGAAGACGACGCTGCGCGTAAAGCTGCGGCGTTAACTTCCCGATTCAAACCGCTTCCCGGCCCCCGCGTGCGGGGTCCGGAGTTCGCTTGGGACTACGCGCATACGCATCGCATCACCCCTCTCCCGCGCGGTGGTTTTGTCATCGCGCTCAACGACCGCTGCTCCCTCGCAATACTGCCCCTCCCCATGATCGGCTGCTCGGTGGGCCGAAAACCGCCAGCCAACGGGAACCTGTTCATTAACCTGCACCCGCCTATGAAGTTCGGCGATTGGGACTGGAGACTCGACGACCCTTAGGCCATCCCCCCACTAACAGAAATAATCTGCGCCGTCACATAAGACGCCTCAGCCGAAGTCAAAAACGACACGAGGCTGGCCACCTCATCGGGGACGCCCGCACGATTCATAGGCACCAGCCGCTCGATAGCCTTGGCGTCAAAGAGCCCCGCGCTCATGGGTGTCTCAATGATGCCAGGAGCAACCGCATTGACGGTGATTCCACGAGTGGCCACTTCCAGGGCCAACGCCTTGGTGGCGGAGTTGAGTGCGCCCTTGGCGGCAGCGTAGTTGACCTGGCCCTTATTCCCGATCAGAGCCGCAACAGAGGACACATTCACGATTCGTCCCCATCGCGTGCGGATCATGGGCATCAACAGAGGCCGCGTGACGTTGAAGAACCCGTTCACCGACACGTCAATTACGCGGTGCCATTGTTCCGCACTCATGCCGGGCAGCACGGCGTCGTCATGAACGCCGGCATTGTTGAC
>DATBCZ010000031.1:0-14994 GCA_036270175.1 Steroidobacteraceae bacterium
TGCGACCACCGGCAGGTACTACAAGGGAATGGTCGTATTCACGATCGTAAAAGGCGGTGCCCTTTACCAGGCCTCGGTGGCCGGGCAGAAGTATTCATTCAAGGCGCGGGAAGCAAGCTGATCCGCTAAAGGACTTTCAAACCGAGGTAGCGTGCCGCATGGGGAGTGCGGCACCGCACTCGACAGCCTGATGTCGGGCCTCGAGGTCGACTTCATCATGTTGGTGGAGCGTCTGGTCAGTCGCGGCTGGCGTCTGTTGCTTGCGGCCGATGCTGCCGCCTGGCGCCAATCGTCCGCGGAAATCCCGGCATGATCTTCAGCTGGGCGGCGGCCGCCGCACGCTATTTTTAAACAAGACGTAAGAGTTGTGCTCCCCATACGCTACGGGCGCAATCAGGGAACGCCCGGGTCCGGGGATAAAAAAGTCATGTCCGCCACTTTAGACATCGTCGCCACCCAGCTCTTCGAGGCGGCCTGCTGCGCGCTCGGCGGCGACGGTGCGGCGACGCAGGCACATATCACGCGTGCCCTGGTACTGTTGCAGGACAACCTCGGGCGAGCCCCCGAAGTGCACCAGGACGTCGCGGGAGCCCTGTCGGCCTGGCGCGCGCAAAGGGTCGCCAGCCACATTGAAGCCAACCTCTCCGGAACCATCCGGGTCAGGGATCTCGCGCGCCTCGTCGGGCTCAGCAACAGTTATTTTTGTCACGCCTTCAAACGCCGTTACGGTTTGACCGTGCACGTCTACCTGACATGCCGACGGATCGAGATGGCGCAGCAGCTGATGTTATCCACCTCCGATTCATTGAGTGAAATTGCGCTGAGCTGCGGGATGAGCGATCAGGCGCACTTCACGCGCGCATTCCGGCGCGTTGTCGGCGAAACGCCGAACCGCTGGCGGCAATCCCGCCGCGCCGCGTTGGCGGGTGGCATAATTCGCGAGTCAGCAGTGCGAGGCGGCCGGGATGACCTTCCAGATCAAGCGCGTCTATGAGCCCGCGAGCCCGAGCGATGGCATACGTGTCCTGGTCGACCGCCTCTGGCCCCGAGGCCTGAAGAAGACCGACGCAGGTCTGACGTCCTGGATGAAAGACGTCGCGCCTAGTCCGCCACTGCGCACATGGTTCTCCCACGATCCGCGGCGCTTCGTGGAATTCCGACGCCGTTACATCGCGGAGCTGAAGCGCAATCCAGCGCTCGCCGAGCTGCGCAAGCTGGGGAGAGGCCAGCTCGTCACCCTCCTGTACGGAGCGCGCGACCCGGAGATCAACCACGCCGTGGTGTTACTGTCAGCATTGCGCGGCCGACAGGTTAGAATGAAGCCATGACAGATATGCCCATTCTGGCCGCGCTCGTACCCGTGGTCGTACTTCTCGCCCTCGGAATCGCGACGGCGATCGGGTGCCGCGCGCTCGGTCTGAGCCCCATCGTCGGCTATATCGCGCTCGGCATCGGGCTCAAGGCCGTTGGCGTCCGGATGGTATTCGAGGAAGCCACGATCTCGCTCCTGGCGGAGCTGGGTGTCGTATTCCTGCTGTTCGACGTCGGACTACACTTTTCGCTCAAACACATGCGCGAGCGGGCGAGTGACATCTTCGCGTTCGGGCCGGTGCAGGTCCTGCTCGCGACGCTCGTCCTGGGCCTGGTCGGCTTGTTGTTCGGCCTCAGCCCCCTACCCGCGTTCCTGGTCGGGGCTGTGCTGTCGATGTCCTCGACCGCCGTGGTGGCCCGGCTCATCGCCGAGCGGCATCAGCAGAGTTGCCCGGTGGGCCAGACCGCGACCGCCATATTGGTTTTCCAGGACGTCGCGGCCATATTCCTGCTCATCGTCGTGGGCTCCCTCAACAGCACTACGGCACTGGCGCTCGTGACCGCCCTTGCGCTCGCCAAAGCGGTTGCCGCATTCGGCGCTGCCGTGCTGATCGCGCGGCTGGCGATCGGACCTCTGCTGGCACTCGTCGCCGGGACGCGTAACGAGGAAGTATTCACCGCGACGGCGCTCGTCATTGCACTGGCGGCCGGTTGGGCGACGGGCCAGATCGGACTCTCGCTGACGCTGGGCGCGTTCCTGGGTGGCCTGACGTTATCCGAGACGCCCTATCGGGCGGTGATTCAATCGGAGATCACCCCGTTCCGCGGACTGCTACTGAGCTTTTTCTTCATCTACGTTGGATTTTCCCTGGACGCTGCCACCATCGCGCAGTACTGGTACGCGGTCCTGGGTATCGCGACGCTCTTCGTGGCCGTCAAGGTCATGACCAACATCGCGGCCAGCCTGGTATTTCGCTGGTCGGTGCCGGGCTCCACCCAACTCGGCTTCCTGCTCTCGCAGGGCTCGGAATTCGCATTCGTCATTTTGAGCCTGCCCGCCGTGCGCGCGCTCGTCGGCGAATCGCGCGCCTCCATAGTGGTTGCCGCGGTGGCGCTGAGCATGGCCGCGACTCCCAATCTGGCGGAGCTCGGACGCTCGCTCGCCGGGAGCATGCGCCGGCGACGGCAAAAAGCGCTCGATCCGGAGCTGTTGCCGCGCTCCACCACCGCGCCGGTGGTCATTGTCGGCATGGGTAGGATCGGCCGCACCGTCGCGGATGCGCTCATTCATTTCGACATCGGTTATGTTGGTCTCGAGCGCGACCAGCGCCGCCTGCGCGAAGCGATCGCGGACGGCTACAGCGCATCGTTCGGCGACGCCACCGACATCCGGCTGTGGGAGTCCGTGGAACTCCATAGCCGCAGGATCAGTGTGCTGACCGCGCCGAAGCTCGAATCCGTCACGGTCAACAGCCCGGTGGCAGTGGCCCAGTATCCGAATCTGAAGCGCGTCGCGGCCGCGGCCAGCGAGTCCGAGGCGGAGCAATTCCGCCGCATCGGCGTGCAGGCCGTCGTGGAGCGAGGCAGCCCGCACGGCTCGCACATCGCGACAGCGGTGCTGGAGGAGCTCGGCTGCGATGCGGTGCAGATCGCCGCATGCATGCAACAGCTCGGCGAGCGGATCGCCGCTAAAGCGACTCCGGCCCCCGCCGCGGCCTGATTTCGGACGCCGCTGCCACCTTTGATTGTGTGATCGCAAGGTGCCGGCTTAGGATGCCCGCGGCTCACAACCGGCGAGACATCCATGACGCGCACCCAAGACCGCCGCACGATCCTCAAATGGGCAATGTTGGGAGGCGGGGCCACGCTAGCCCGTCTCCTCGCGGGTCGACTCGCCTACGCCGCCACCCCAACTTCGAAAGAGCAGGACGCGCACGCCGCATTCGATCGCGCCACTCGCGGCATGCCCAGTCCCCGTATCAAGGACGTGAGCGTGATCCAGGTCGGTAGCAACGGCATCAACGACTCAACCGTCGTGAAGGTCACCACCGACCAGGCCGGCCTCTATGGCTACGGGTGCGCCACGGCCACCTTCCCCGGCGGCCGCGCCAAACTCGTCGCCGCCGCCGTCACCGACTATCTCAAGCCCCTGGTCGTCGGCAGGACAACCGATCGGATCGAGCAGATCTGGCAGCTCTGCTACATGAGCTCCTACTACAAGAATGACACGGTACTCAATTGCGCTATCGGCGGCGTCTGTGACGCGCTCTGGGACATCAAGGGCCGGCAAGCCGGCATGCCTGTCTACCAGCTCGTCGGCGGCAAGTGCCGGGAAGCCGCGGATGTCTACCTGCATGTCAACATGGGCGCGCAGGACCCGGGTAAGCAACTCATCGAGAACTCGATGAAGCTCGTCGAGAAGGGCTGTCACAACCTGCTGGTCGCCCTGTTTCAGCGCGATGCGACGGTAAACAACCTGTATGGGCAGCCGAAGTTCGACGACGGCTCGGTGGCATTCGATCGCGACAAGATGACCCGCAAGATCCTGGCGGCGTTCGAGCTGTTCAGAAAGGAAATGCCCCCCGAAATCGGCTTGGGAGTCGATGTCCACTCACTGCTCGATCCCATCCGTGGCTTGCAGTTCGGCAAGGACGTCGAGGCCTTCAGGTTGTTCTTCTGCGAGGACCTGTTCTCGCCCGAAGAGGCGGGCCACTACAAAATCCTGCGGAGCCAGTGCAGCACCCCGCTGGCGATCGGCGAGCTGTGGAACAACCCGCACGAATGGCAACCCCTGGTGGAGGAGCGTCAGATCGATTATCTGCGTCACCACGTCTCGCATATCGGCGGCTTCACCGCCGCCCGCAAGATCGCCGCCTTCGCCGAAAATTACGAAGTGAAGTTTGCCTGGCATGGGGCACCCAACTCCCCCATCGGCAGCATGACCAACCTAACTCTCGACCTCACCTGCGAGAACTTCGGGATTCACGAGCACATCGACTACTCGCCGCTGGTCGAGGACATCTTCCACGGCGCCCTGCAGATCAAGGACGGTTACGCCTGGATCAGCGAAAAACCGGGCTGGGGGATCGAGGTGGACGAGGCGCTCGCGGCGAAGCATCCCATCACGGACGAGCACCCGAACGAATTCCGCACCAAGGATGGCAGCGTCATCCAGGGCACCGGCTGACGGGCCCGGCGCCTGAGCTTTCAGCCGCCTTTCCTGCATTTGGGGATGCAGACTCGCGCGCTTGACCTTAAAGTTGCGGCCAGAATTTAAACTGGCGCCGACCACGGCGACGTCTGTAACAGGATTGTCATGCAGATTCACGACCATGCTCCAAACGCCTGGGGCCGCTCCTTTCTGTGGGGCGGGATCCTGCTGGGCCTGCTGCTGGTGACGGTATTGCTGACGCACGGTTTCGGACTGTTCGGCGCCGGCAAGGCTGCGGACACCGGGCCCGCCATGATGGTGCGCCAGGGGAACCAGATCGTCATTCCCGAGAGCTCGCCGCTGCGCAAGCGGCTGACGGTGACGCCCGCCCATGCGGAAGCCGTCAGCGCAAAGCTCGTGTTGCCGGCGGTCGTGGAGTCCGACCCGGCGCGCACTGCCGCCGTGCTGACACCCCTTGGCGGCCGCGTAGTCGAGATAAAAGTCGCCCTCGGTGATCGCGTGCGCCAGGGACAGGTGTTGGCCGTGATCGACTCGCCCGACCTGGGGCAGGCATTCGACGATAACGACAAGGCCGCCGACGCCGCCCAGCTCACCCAGAAAAACCTCACCCGCCAGGAAGAGCAGTTCAAGCTCGGCACGGCCTCCAACCGGGATCTCGACCAGGCGCGCAGCGACAACGCGCAGGCGTCGTCCGAATATGCCCGCACGCAGGCCCGGCTGAAGGTGCTCGGTGTGTCTGCCGAGAGGCGGCAACACTCAACTGCGTTGTCGGTGCAGGCACCGGTGTCCGGGAGCGTGACGACACTGACGATCGCACGCGGCAACATGATCAACGACCCGACGCAGCCGATCATGACCGTCGCCGACCTGAGCACTGTCTGGGTCACCGCGTTGGTTCCAGAGAAAGACGTCGCGGCTGTAGCGAAGGACCAGGACGCGGAAGTCTCCCTCTCCGCCTACCCGGGACGAGTACTCCACGGGAAGGTGTTGTTCATCAGTGACATCATCGAGCCCGACTCACGGCGCGACAAACTGCGCATCGCCTTCCCGAACGCGGACGTGAGCCTGAAACCCAACATGTTCGCGACCGTCACGCTGGTGGGACCGAAAGAGACCCGCGTGATTCTGCCCACGTCGGCGCTCCTCATGAACAACGACAGAACCTCCGTGTTTGTCGCGACCGCACCCTGGACCTTCGAGCGCCGCGTCGTCGAAGCACAGTTGGAGGAAGGCCCGACGGTGACGCTCGGCTCGGGCGTCAAGGACGGCGAGCAGGTCGTGGTCAAGGGCGGAATTCTCCTCAATGATTGACCAACTGGTCGGCTTTTGCCTCCACCGCAGGGTGGCGGTGATCATCCTGGCCGCGTTGCTCGTCGGCTCGGGCGTCTACGCCTGGGAAACCCTCTCGGTCGAAGCCTATCCCGAGCTCGGCGACGTCGCGACGCAGGTCACCACGCAAATGCCGGGCCTCGCCGCCGAGGAAGTCGAGCAGTTGATCACCGTGCCGCTGGAGCGGCAGATCAACGGCACGCCGGGCCTCCTCCTGATGCGCTCCACCAGCACATTCGGCCTGTCGCTGATCACCGTGTTGTTTCGCGACGGGTACGAGGACTACTGGGTGCGCCAGCGCCTGCTCGAGCGCATCAGTCAGACGACCCTGCCGCCGGGCGCCGCGCCCTCGCTCGGTCCGATGGCCGGTCCGGGCGGCGAGATCTTTCGCTACACGCTCGAATCCGACACCCGGAATCTGCAGGAGCTGTCGGAAATTCAGCGCTGGACGGTCATTCCCGCGTTGAAGTCGGTGCCGGGCGTGGTCGATGACACGAACTTTGGCGGCTTCACCACCGAGTATCAGCTCGATCTCGATCCCAAGCAGCTCGTGCACTACGGCCTCGGCATCACCGACGTCATCAATGCGATCAACAATAACAATACCAACGCGGGCGGCGGCCGCGTCTCGCGCGGCGACCAGAGCTATGTGATCCGCGGCGTCGGACTGATTCACAACCTGGAAGAGATCGGCTCGATCGTGGTCACACAGGCGAACGGCACACCGGTGCTCGTGCGCGATCTGGGGCGCGCCACCTTGAGCCACCAGGAGCGCGAGGGCATCGTCGGCAAGGACGCCAATCCGGATACGCTCGAGGGCATCGTCCTGATGCTCAAATACCAGAACCCATCGCACACGCTCGCCGGCGTGCACGCGAAAGTGGCCGAGCTGAACCGCAAGCTCGCCAAGCAGGATGTGCGCATCGTGCCGTATATAGATCGGGACGACCTGGTTCACTCGACGGTGAGCAAGGTGGGCCGCACCATTGCCGAGGGTATTGGCCTGGTGTTCCTGGTCCTGATTATCTTCCTGGGCAGCCCGCGCAGCGCTTTCGTGGTCGCGGTCTCGATTCCGATGGCCCTGGTCTCGGTGTTCGTGTTTCTCAACGTCACGAAGGTCTCGGCCAACCTGCTGTCATTGGGCGCTATCGACTTCGGCATCCTGGTCGATGGTGCGATTGTCGTTACAGAATCGATCCTGCGCCGGCGTGAGGCGACTCCTGATGAAGAGCTGAGCGAGAGCGAAGTGAAGGCGGCTGCCGTACAGGTGACCCGCCCCATCTTCTTCGCCAGCATTATCATCATCACAACCTATCTACCGCTGTTCGCCTTCGAGCGCGCGGAAGCGAAACTCTTTACGCCCATGGCGTACACCATGGCCTACGCATTGTTCGGGGCGCTGCTGACCACGCTTGCGCTGGTGCCCGGCCTCGCCTACTACGCATTCCATAAGCCAGGGCGCGTCTATCACAATCGTTGGCTGGAGAAACTGACGGAAGGTTACGAGCGGGTGTTGGGGGCGTGCCTGGAGCAGCCGCGGATCATCTACGGCATCACGATCTTCGCTCTGTTCGCGGTCATCGGACTGGGCGGAACCGTGGGTCGGGAGTTTCTACCGGACCTCGACGAGGGCTCCCTTTGGCTGCAGGTACAGATGCCTACCGGCCTCGCCCTGGACCAGGCCAGCGACATGGCGAGCGAGTTGCGCCGCGCGGTCCTGAAATATCCCGAGATCTCTTTCGTCGTCACCCAGGTGGGTCGCAACGACGACGGCACCGACCCCTGGACAATGTCGCATGTCGAGGCTCCCGTCGGGCTGAAGCCCTACGACACCTGGCCGGGGGGCGAAAGCAAGAAGGCGTTCGTCGACCGGCTGTCCGCCGACCTCGCCAAGGAGTTGCCCGGCTTTGACATCGGCATCAGCCAGCCGATCATCGACGGTGTCAATGATTTGATCGGCGGCGCACATAGTCCGCTGGTGGTGAAGCTCTACGGCGACGATCTGGCGATGCTACGGGATATCGGACACCATATCGTTGACGTGCTGTACTCGATTCCCGGGACCTCCAATGCGTCCCTGTTCCAGGAGCCGCCCATTCCGCAGATCGAAATCAAGCTCGATCACGAGAGGGCGGCGCGCTATGGTATCAACATGACGGACGTTCAGAACGTCATCCAGACCGGAGTCGGCCAGTCGCCGGTGTCGACGGTCTATGTCGGCGAGCGGACCTATCCCCTGACGGTCCGATACATGGCCAACACCCGAAACGATCCGGATGCGCTCGGCAACCTGCTCGTGAATACGAGCAGCGGTATGCAGGTACCGCTGTCGCAGATCACAAAGATAAGCGTCCGCTCGGGCGAAAGCACGGTCACCCGCGAGAACGGCGAACGCAATCTCACGATCCGAATCGATAACCGCGACCCCGACCTGACCACGTATCTCAAGCAAGCCCAAGCCCGCATCGATGCCAAGGTGCACTACGATCACGACCGGGTGCGCCTCGAATGGGGTGGGCAGTTCGAGAATCAGAAGCGCGCCGAATCGCGACTGCTGGTGATCCTGGGGATGGTGATGGGGTTGATGTTGATACTGCTCACGGTGGGGACAAATTCGTTCCGGCAGGCAGCCCTGATCCTCGGTGTAGTACCGCTCGCAACACTGGGCGGCCTGATTTCGTTGCATCTGACAGGCCAGACACTCAACGTGGCCAGTGGCGTTGGCTTCATCGCCCTCTTCGGCGTCGCGGTCCAGAACGGCATCATCATGGTCGCGAACCTCAACCGCATGAGGAAAGCAGGGTTCGATCTGCACGAAGCCGTGATGAAGGGCGCGACCGAGCGCCTGCGGCCGGTACTCATGACGGCGACCGTCGCCACCCTAGGCATGTTGCCGGCGGCCATTCATACGGGGGTTGGCAGCGACGTGCAACGCGGGATTGCGACCGTCGTGGTCGGTGGACTCGCCGTCGCCACCATCCTGACTTTGTTCGTGTTGCCTTCGATGTACCATGTGCTCGAGCACTGGGCCGAGGCGCGCCACGGTCGCACGGCATGGCACACACAGGAATGAAGATCACTCATCCGGCTGTTGGCTGTGTTACGGCGCTCGCGCTGGTTGCGGGCCTTTCCGCCTGTGCCGTGGGCCCTGACTTCAAGCGGCCCGCGGCACCCACCGACGCTGGGTATGGAAGCGCTCCGACGCAAGGCGAGATCGCCTCCAGCCCGGGAGCGGCGGGTGGCACCCCGCAGCGGTTCGTCGCCTCGATGGACATCCCCGCGCAATGGTGGACACTCTTCCAGTCCGCGAAGCTCAACGGACTGGTGGAGCAGGCGATCAAGGCCAACCCGGATATGGCGGCCGCCAAGGCGGCGCTGCGCCAGGCGCACGAGCTCTACCTGGCACAACGGACCACCTTCTGGCCGAGCGCGCAGGGAAGCTTCGACGCCCAGCGTTTTAAGAACCCGGTCAACACACTCTCGAACCCAAGCTCCCTGCCGCAGGCAAATCCCTACTACAATCTCTACACCGCGCAGCTCAGCGTGAGTTATATGCCCGACATTTTCGGGGCGACGCGGCGGGCCGTGGAGGCCGCACGGGCGCAGGATGACAGTACGCGTTTCCAGCTCGAAGCGACGTACCTGACGTTGAGCAGTAATGTCGTAGTAACCGCGATCACGGAGGCGAGCCTGCGCGGGCAGATCGCCGCGACTCAACGTGTGCTCGAACTACAACACCAACTGACGGAGAAGGTGCGACAGCAGCGGACACTCGGCACCGCGAGTAATCTGGATGTCCTCAGCCAGGAGGCGTTGGCAGCCCAATCCGCCGCGACCCTGGCTCCCCTGCAGAAGGCGTTAGGACAGACGCGCGATGAGTTGACCGCGCTGGTGGGGCGGTTACCCGCCGAAGAGCCGGCGGAGACGTTTCAACTCGACGAATTGACCTTGCCGGGCGATCTCCCTGTCAGCCTGCCTTCGAAGCTCATAGAGCAGCGTCCGGACGTGCGGCAGGCGGAAGAAAACCTGCATTTCGCCTCGGCGGAGGCCGGAGTGGCGCTTGCCGACATGCTGCCGCAATTTGCCATCACGGGTAACTGGGGATCGACCGCACTCACGGCCGGTGACTTGTTCAAGACGGGGACCGGATTCTGGGATATCGGCGCCTCGCTAACCCAGACGCTGTTCGATGCCGGCGCATTGCTGCACAAACATCGGGCTGCGGACGCCGCTCTCGACGAGGCGGGTGCGCAGTATCGAGCCGCGGTAATTCTCGCCTGTCAGAATGTCGCAGACGCCTTGCGAGCGTTGCAGGCCGATGCGGACGCACTCAAGGCCGATGCCGAAGCTGCGCGTGCGGCACAAAGCGCATTCGATCTCGCTCGCAAGCAGCGTGATCTGGGAACCATCAGCCTGGTCACTGTCATGAATGCGGAAGCTACCTACCAACAGGCCGAGCTTGCCCTCGTACAGGCGCAGGCCAACCGGTATTCCGATACCGCCGGCCTGTTCCAGGCGCTCGGCGGTGGTTGGTGGAATCGCCCTACAGGAAGCAGTCTATGAGCAGCCTCGTTCTGCGCGAAGACCACGATGGCGTGGCCACTTTGACACTCAACCGGCCGGAAAAGCTGAACGCGCTCTCCAAGGATGTGTTCCAGGCACTGGATGAGCACATACATGCCATCGGACGACAGACCAAGACGGTTGGCGTGGTGGTGTTACGCGGCGCCCAGGGTAACTTTTCCTCGGGCTACGACATGAACGAGGTCCTCGAGTATGTGAAGGCGAACGCCAAGCCGCACTATCACTCGGAAGTGATCGACAAGCTCGCCAACCTGCCGCAACCGGTGATATCGGCCATCGAGGGCCATTGCTCCACCGGCGCGCTGGAACTGGCGCTCGCGGCCGATCTGATCGTCGCGAGCGAGTCGGCGAAGTTCTGCGACGTGTATGCCAAGTGGGGCCTGACGCCGGTCTGGGGACTCACGCTGCGGCTCCCGCATCGGATCGGCACGGCCAAGGCGAGCGAGATGATGCTCACTTCGCGCTTCTACACCGGGCGCGAGGCCCAGGCCATGCACCTGGCGAACTTCTGTTTTGCCGACGACCGGTTCGATGTCGAACTCGCTGCGCTCTGTGCCGACATCCTCGCCAACTCCTGGTACGCCAACCTCGTCATCAAGCGCGCGCTCATCCAGACCGAAGGCCTCACCCTGAAGAACGCTTACGCGCTCGACCTCTTCAAGAACGAAGGACTCGCGCCGGACGCGGCCAAACGGGTCACGAAGTTCTGTAAGAAGAAGAAATCGACTCCCGATGAGTGAGCTTCAGGCGCTCAGATCACGCCCTTAGCGATGATCGGGCCTGACGGAGCGGCATGCGGCACGCCAGTGGCTGGCTCCAAAGTCACCGCGAGGACCGAACCCGCGACCAACGCCGCGCGCACATCCTCGGGAACCGTCACGGTGTACGACTTGTTGATCGAGACCAGGCCCAGCGAGCGTGGCGCCTTGCCAGCCGGAATCAGCCAGAGCTCGGTCACACGCCCTTGCGAATCCGGTGCGGAGGGAACCGGCACCATGAGCACCGTTCCGCGCGAACTGTCGACCGAGGCCAGCCAACCCGGCGTACCGTCATCGTGAGAGAGCGGGGTAACGGGCTTAGCGCCAGGCTCCGGCTGCGCAGGCGGCGGCTGAAGAACGATCGGCGGGACTTGCGAGGTAGGCGTATGCGCAATCTGCAGCGACCAAACGATCGCAGCCAACGCAACCACTGTCGATAGGACCGTTGCGGCACGCCAGAATCCGAGGCTCTGCCAGAAGCCAGATGGCGCGCGCGCGCCCTCGTTCCATCCCAAGCGCGCGCAGATGCGACCCCAGACCTGCTCCGGGGCTTTGACCGGCTCGATGTCGGCCAGCCACGGCCCGAGGCGCCGTTCCCACTCCGCGACCCGCTGTGCGAAAGCATGATCGCTATCGACGCGTGCCTGCGCGGCGCGGTACTGGACGATGTCCAACACCCCCAACACGAATTCTCCGGCCAGAACATCGTCCGGTGGCGGCTCGGGGCCTTCCGGTCCGCTCTCTCCAGGCGGCAGGTTGGGACTGTTCACGGGCCCAGGCACTCCCGTAGTTGCATCAGACCGCGGCGAATCCAACTCTTGATGGTGCCCAGGGGGGCCTCGATCTTCGTCGCCAGTTCCTCATACGTGAGCCCGTCGAAGAAGGCGGCGCGGATGAGCGAGCGGCGCCGCGGCTCGAGTCGCTCCAGGCAGTTCTCGAGCTGCGCGCGATCCGTGGCGGCCTGTGCCTGCTGCGGCGGCGACGCGCCCGGATCCTCCAGATCCTCCGCCAGCTCAATGCTGGCGCGAGCCTGCCGGGTGGGTATGGAGCGTAGCCGGTCGATAGCCTTATTGCGGGCTATCATGGCGAGCCACGTGGTCGCACTCGCCTTGGTGGGGTCGAATTGCGCGGCTTTGCGCCAGACCGTGGTAAAGACTTCTTGCAACGCGTCTTCTGCTTCCGCGCGTTCCGCAAGCACGCGCAGGCAAATCCCGAATAGCCTGTTGGCCGTGCTCCGATAAAGCGCGTCAAAGGCGTCGCGGCTCCCGAGGGCGACCTGCGCCAACAGAGCTTCCAACGACGTGGCGTTCGTCTCGAGCATTCTTCAATGATAAGCGGAATGCGTTGCCCTGCCCACCAGGAGGACGAGTGCTATAAACCTGACCATCCCCCCTATACGTAGGATCGGAGCGGACGGATTCGGGCGTATGCTTCGCTGCTGAAGAACATGAGGGGGAAATCATGCGGGTTAGGACTATTGCCGCCGCCGCGACAGCCCTGGTCGTGGGCTGGCTGCCGGCCGCTTCGAGCTTTGCGTCTGACCTCTGCGAGCGCGCCTGCCTGACGGGGATGGTGGACAAGTATCTCGCCGCCCTGGTGGCGCACGATCCAAACCAGTTGCCACTCGCGCGGGTGGTGCGTTTTACAGAAAACGGGCAGGAGTTACGGCTCGGCGACGGCTTGTGGGGTACGGCCACGGCCGCGGGGAAATACCGGCTCTACGTCGCCGACCCCGAGGACGGGCAAGTCGGGTTGTATGGCACCGTGATCGAGGCTGATAACCCGGTTTACCTGGCACTGCGCCTGAAAGTTGACTACGGCCTGATCAGCGAGGTGGAGACGATCGTCGTCCGCTCCGGGGGAACCCCGAGCTTTCCTCCCGCGGGCAAGACGATGGAGGAGAAAGGCACCCCCCGCCCGCAATTCCTGCGCACGCTGCCGGCTGGCGAAAGGATGTCCCGCGCGGACCTGGTCAAAGTCGCGAATTCCTATTTCACCGGGTTAGGCGGCAACAGCGGACAGAATACCGCTCCTTTTGCGCCGACCTGCCTGAGGTGGGAGAACGGCGTTCAAACCAACAGCAACCCCAATTTTCTGCGCCCTGCCGACGGCGGTTTCAATGTTGTCGCGCTGGGCTGCGAGGATCAACAGAAGAGCGGCTACTTTTCGTTCGTCACCTCCATACGCGACCGTCGCTTCCCGGTCGTGGACCGCGAGCGGGGGCTGGTGATGTCGTTTGCTTTCTTCGATCACGCTGGCCGGATCAAGGACCTTCATCTCACGAACGGTCAGACCGCACCCTCCCCGGTGCGCGCCCCACACACGCTGGAAATCTCCGAGCTGTTCCAGATCGACAAGGGCAAGATCGACCAGGTCGAGGCGGTGTTGGATTCGGTGCCGTATGGAATGCGCTCGGCCGTGTGGGATGTGCCGTGACGCCGTCATGGAAGAATGAGCCGCAGGTGCACGGCCTTCGAAGCGCCGTAGGCACCGTGATTCGCATCCGCCATCAGGAGGCCGCCGCGCCACGGTAGGACCACCTGGTTCTGGGTGCCGATGTCGGCCAGCACGGCCTCTTGGGGCTGGCCGTTATTCCATTGAAACATGGTGATGCGGCAGGGCGTGCCGGGGTGGTCCGGAGGTTTGCTCTCGGGCCGTGCGGGATCGCAAGCCTGCTCCTGTTCGGCCACCAGCACATACGGGACGCCGCCGTTCCACTGGCCCAGGTTGATTTCGTGCACGTCGCGGTAACTCGCGGCTATCGGGTGCGCAATCCAGGGATCCTGCGGATCGGCGGGCTGCTCGTACCAGGTAATCCCCCTGTCATCGGTGCCTCCTCCGGGACCCTCGTGCTCGTTGGCGGCGGTGACCACCGCATATTTACCTGACACGAGCTGGCCCGCGGCGAAGCTGTTGCCGACGTTGCCGGGACCGATGAAATGTTTGGACCAATGAGCGCTGCGCGCGTTGCCGCCGCGCGCGCGGGGATTCTCGTACCAGAAAATGTTGCCACTCGGATCGCAACCGACCAGGTGCGGCAGAGCGTCGTTTCCCACTCTGAGGATCGCGACATCGTCGCCGACGTCCGCGACATCATCGACCACCTGCCAGTGATGGCGGTCGTTCTGGAACGCCACGAATTCGGGCGCGCGCAAGCTGATCGCCCCCGAACAGACAATGTCAACTTTGCCGTCCCCATCGAGATCCTCGAGGCGGATGTCATGACAGCCATGGTTGGGATTCACGACGTGGGCGGGCCAGGGACGGGTTACCGCGGCCATGTGGCCGCGATTGCCTGGGTTTTCGAACAGGACGATTTGATTGCCAATCGAGGCGACCAGTCCCGGATAGGCGTCGCCGCTGAATTTTATGGGCCGCGCGCGCTCATACGCACTACCCCGCTCGACAATGATCGAGCGCTTCCAGGGTCCCTGCAGTTGCCCCGTGATGGAGCGATATAAGTACAAGCCGCCGCGCCCATTGCCGACAATGACGCTTGGGAAGGCTTGCGAGGTAAAATAGTCGAGCGCTTTCTCCAACGGCTCGCCGACGGGAACACGGTTGTCGATGACGACGTCCTGGGCAATTGTTTGCGCACTGGCGGTGGGGAGGGTCCACGGGCCCAGCACGAGCAATAAAGTGATCGCAAGCCAGCGACGGACAATCGGATAAATGTAGAGGTAAGCGGTTTTCACATGAGCTCCCGGTGAACCTGAGTTCCCAACACGACGTCGCAAAACCGCAGACCGGGCGCGCGCCAGGGCGCGACCCGTCCGCGGCGGAGTGCCGGGAAGCGGTCAGGTTGGAAGGGTCCAGTGGCTCAGGCGATTGATCTTGCCG
>DATBCZ010000032.1:0-2221 GCA_036270175.1 Steroidobacteraceae bacterium
TCGCCTTTTTGGAGGGGAAGCGCCTGCTGGCGGCCTGGTGTGAGCTCCGCAACGGCTTTCGCCACTTTCGCCCGGATCGCATCTCCGCCCTGGCCAAGACCGGCTTGCGCTACCCCACCCGGCGCGCCGTCCTGATGAAGACCTGGCGTCGCGAGCACAATATTCCTGACTCGCGCTGAGCTGCCCGCCCGGTGCGCTGAAGCGCGCCACACTGCTGACAGAAACTGTCACGGCCCGGGTCCAACATGACGCCCAGGTAGCCACCGAAGGAGAGGTCCCATGCGTCTTTATCAGCATCCGATGTCAGCGAATGCCCGCGCCGCCACCATGACCGCGTTGCACCTCAATGCGCCGGTGGAGTTCGTATACGTTGACCTGCAGGGGCAGGAGCAGATGCAGCCCGCGTTTTTGCAGATGAATCCCAACCACCGCGTTCCGGTGTTGGAGGATGGCGATTTCTACCTGTGGGAATCGCGCGCCATCATGCAATACCTTGCGGAGAAAACACCGGGCCAGAGTCTCTATCCGAGCGACGCCCGCGCCCGCGCGGACGTGAACCGCTGGCTGTTCTGGTCCGGACAGCACTTTGCGCCCGCGATCGGCGTTTTCTTCTACGAGAACCTGGTCAAGGCCATGATCGGCCGGGGTGCTCCCGACCCGGTGGAGTTGAAGCGCGGCGATGGCCTGTTCAATGAGTTTGCGGCCGTTCTCGACGGGCATCTCGCCGACCGGCAGTGGATCTCGGGCTCGTCCCTGACACTCGCCGATCTGTCGATCGCGGCCGCCTACGGCTGCGCGGCGCCGGGCAGGGCGCCGGTGGCGTGGTACGCGAACGTGCAGCGCTGGTTCGCACGGGTTCAGACGTTGGATGTCTGGATGAAGACCGAGCAGATGGCCCGGGCCGTTGCCGCTTGATCAGGCGGCCAGCTGCTCGACCCTTACGTCGACCGAGAGTCGATGGCTGCCGCCGCCGAGGATGATGCCCCGCAAAGGCGAGACATCACCGAAGTCGCGGCCCCAGGCGACGGCGACATGGTCCGTTCCGACCATCGTGTCGTTCGTGGGGTCGAGCTCCAGCCAGCCGAAGGGCGGGGCATAGACCGCAACCCACGCGTGTGACGCTGCGGAGCCGACGAGGCTCCGCACGTAACCGCTCACATAACGAGCCGCCAGCCCTCGCGAGCGCAGGCAGGCGATCATGAGGTGAGCGAAGTCCTGACACACTCCGCGGCGGATCTCCAAGACCTCCGTCACCGGTGTCGCGATGGTCGTTGCCCCGGGGGCGTACATGAGCTCGGTGTGGAGCTTCGTCATGAGCGCCTGCGCGCACACAAGAATTGGGCGCTTCGCGGGGAAACAGTCTTCCGCGTAGTCGGTGAACATCCGTTTCACTCTGACGTAGGGTGACTCGAAGCGGAAGCGGGTCGCTTCGAGGTCATCACGCGCCGGCGAGCGGCCGTTGTAGGTGAATCGGGCCGCCAGGCGGTCCCACGGCACCGTGTCACTGGCGGCGATGGAGGGACGGGCATGCACCTCCACTTCCATGTCGGTTGTGACCTCGAGCTTGCGGTGCGGGTGCTCAAACTCGACTCGCGTTACCGGGTTCCCGAAGGCGTCAATTTCCTCTCGGCGCCAATAGGCCGGGGGCGAGATGTCGATTGTGTGTTCGAGACACTGTTGATACGGCGCGGGACGCGGCACCAGGTGCAATAACTGGTGGGAATGCACCACGTCGCTGGCGTAGGTGTAGGCGGTCGCGTGACGAACCCGATAGCGCGTATGAACGCTCATGTGGCGAGCGCCTGGGAGTTGAGACTGATGTGTGCAAAGTGCCGCAGCGACAATCGATCGGAAAGCGTGCCCGCCGCCGCGGCGACGGCCCGTAGCCGCACGGCGAGCGCCTGTCGCGCACGGTTGGCTTCCGCGTCCTCATTCTCGAGTCCCAGCAACTCATCGTCACTCAGCACCGGAATACCAGCCTCCAGTGCGTCCTCGGCCCCACCGTCTGCCGAGGCTCCGAGGGAGGCGGATAGTGCCACGAGGTCACGCGTCAGCGAGCGCGACAGGAAGGCCAACGCCCCGGGATGCTCGGTGTCGCGAAGAAGGAGATCCAGCGCCGGCCCGAGTTGTGGCGCCACGGCGTAGCGGGAGCGGTAGACGCGCATACTGTCGTACGCTTCCAGCAGCCATTCGACATTCCGCTGCCGGGGCGCCGACTCCG
>DATBCZ010000033.1:0-4513 GCA_036270175.1 Steroidobacteraceae bacterium
GCAACCTCGGCAAGGCTCACCGTGATGACGCCATCCACCAGGCTTCTGATCAAGGGCCACATCTCAGGCAGAACGGTGCCAAACCCCACTCCGCTCACAAACCCGGGGTCGTGCGGTGTTTCAACAGGCGCCCCGGCGTCCAGCGCGGCCTTACACGGGTGCGCTGTGTCCAACTCGCACGCGATGATCTTTACCTGCGGGTGAATCGCACGAATCGCGCAGGCAATTCCACAAGCCAGGCCGCCGCCGCCGAAGGGCACAAATATGGCTTCGACCTCCGGAAACTGCTCCAGGATCTCGAGTCCGATCGTCGCATCACCCGCGAGGCAGGCCGGATCGCGCACGGCATCGATGTAGACACCGTCCTGCTCGGGCAACGCGCCGCGCTGAATCGCGCGCCACCAATCCTCCACCGAGCGCATGTCGATGCGCGCGCCTAACCGGCGCAGTTTCTCGAGTTTCGCCTCGGGAGCATTCGCGGGCACGACCGCCGTACCCTTGATTCCTAGTTGGCGCGCCATCCAGGCAACACCGAGAGCGCTATTGCCCGAGCTCGAGGTGTAGATGCCCGCGGCCAGCTGCGCGGGGGTGCGCGACAGCACGGCGTTGCCGATCGGCCGGAGCTTGAACGAGCCAATCGGTTGCAGGCTCTCCAATTTCAAGCGCACGGTTTTCCCGGCCGGCGCCGCCTGGCATCCGACCACCGGGGTCACCAGGGTCTGGCCGCCGAGACGCGTGCGCGCGGCCAGGATGTCGCTCAGCATGACCGGTTGCACCCGTTCCAACATTGTTAACACCGCCGCAAACGCGAAGTACGCCTGATTGTGAAATCATATGATAATGCATATAATGACGGCCCGCCAATTCTCCCCAGGCCTGGACTGACATGGAACCGAACTTCACCGCGCTGAGAAAGGAATTCCCCGTTCTCGAGCGCAAGACCTATTTGAACAGCGGCTCGTATTGCGCCCTCGCGAACGACGTCAAGGCCTCCATCGAGGCGTACATGGAAGATCGCCTCGCCGTGGGCGCGAACTGGGACGTCTGGATCACCAAGAACGAGTCGGTCCGAGCCTTGACGGCGCAATTGCTGGGCGCCTCACCGGACGAGATCGCCGTCACCGCGTCGGTGTCCGCGGGGCTGAACGCCCTGGCGAGCGCGCTGGACTTCACCGGCAAGCGCAACAAAGTCGTCATCAGCGATTTCGAATTCCCCACCAATGCGCAGATCTGGCATGCGCAGGAGTCGCGTGGCGCGAAGGTAGTACACGTGGCACGCGACGCCACCGGATACATTCCGGCCGAGAAGTTCGCCGATGCCATCGACGAAAACACACAGCTCGTGGCGATTACGCATGTTTGCTTCCGCAATGGCGCGAAGCTGGAAATCCCCGAGATCGTGCGCATTGCGCGCGCCAAGGGGGCCATGGTGTTGCTCGACTGCTACCAGGCGGTCGGCTCGATGGACATTAATGTCAAGAAGCTCGATGTCGACTTCGCGGTCGGCGGGATGTTGAAGTACCTGCTGGGCACGGCGGGCATTGGCTTCATGTATGTTCGCGACTCCTTCACACGCTCATTGGTCCCGACCAACTCCGGCTGGTTCGCACAGGCGGACATCGGAGCAATGGACATCACCGGCAACCATCCCCACCCGAGCGCACGCCGTTTCGAGGCAGGCACCCCGGCGGTCGTGAATTGTTATGCCTCCGAAGCGGGTCTGAAATTCCTGTTGGGAGTGGGCACGCAGAACATCGAGAAGCGCAACCAGGCACTGACCCGCCGCTGTATGGAAAGACTGGTGGAAATCGGCTGGCCCAGTGTGACGCCTACTCCCGACGCCCGTCGCGGTGCGACCGTATGTGTTCCGTCGCGTGACAGCGGCTCTCTCTCGAAGGCGCTCATGAGTCGCGATATCGTGACCTCCCACCGTGACGCGAACCTCCGGGCGAGTTTTCATTTCTACAACAATGAAGCCGACATAGAATCCTTCATTGCGGCCATGAAAGACCTGCGCGGCGACTTCAGCCCCCGCTGAATCCGCCGAGGAGACCACGGTGGAAATTCGAATCCTGCGCCATTCCGACGTGCATGCCTTGTTACCCATGGGCGAGTGCATCGACCTGATGCATCGGACAATGAGCGCGGTTTCCGAAGGGCGCGTAGTACTCCCGCTGCGCTCCGTGATGGCCATGCCCGGCGATCTCGGCATGCTGGGGAACATGCCCGGCTACCTGGCCGACCCTGAATGTTTCGGAGTGAAGCTCGTAAGCCTCATCCCGCGTAACAAGCCGCCGCAATACTCTTCGCATCTCGGCATCGTGCTGTTGTTCGAAGTGGAGCACGGGCAACCGGTTGCGATGTTGGATGCTGCCGAGATCACGGCCATTCGTACGGCGGCGACGAGCGGTCTCGCTACGCGACTCCTGGCGAGGCCGGACGCCTCGAGCCTCGCCATCCTGGGCGCTGGTGAACAGGCGAGGAGCCACCTTGCGGCCATGCTCTCCGTGCGTAAACTCCGCCGCATCCGTGTTTGGGGCCGGGACCGCGACAAGGCAGCCGCTTTCGCGCAGGTGGAAGGCGCCAAGCACGGGGTGTCCATCGAAGTTTCCGCGACACCTCGTGAAGCCGTAACCGAAGCCGACATCATCTGCACCGTTACGAAGGCGCGCGAGCCTATTCTGCTCGGCGAGTGGATCGAGGCGGGCGCGCACCTGAACGTGGTCGGCTCGAGCATCGCGACCACCGCCGAGATCGACATTCCCGCGGTGGTAAAGTCGCGCTTCTTCGTTGATTACCGCTCCTCGACGATCACCGAGGGTGGTGACTATCTCCGCGCGCTCCGTGCCGGAGCAATCACGCCCGAGCACATACTCGGGGAAATCGGTGAAGTGGCGAATGGCTCCAAGACGGGCCGCACATCGCCCCGGGATGTGACACTCTATAAGTCGCTGGGAATTGCGCCACAGGACCTCGCCTCCGCTCATTACGTGCTGCAGAAAGCCCGCGAGCGTGGCATGGGGCAAGTCATCGACTTCTAATCACATCATGGCCGTAACCCGACCTCGGAAAAAGACGAGCAAAACGAAGCCCGCGCCCCAGGCTGCCGACGACCCCGGCGCCAGGGCACCCGACCGGGGTGCGACCGATAACGGCCTGTTCGAGGGCTTTCTACCCCACCTGATCGCGCGCCTCGCCTACCAACTCAACGCCGACCTGATCGAGAAACTGCGGCTCGAGGGAATCAACCTCGCCCGCTGGCGCATCCTGGCGGTACTGGCGATGGGCGACGGCATCACCATCAGTGAGATCATCGACCGCGCGATGATGCAGCAGTCGGCCCTCAGCCGCGTGTTGATGACCATGGAGGCGGAAGAGTACGTCCGCCGCGTGCCTCGCCGCGACGATGGTCGGTATGTCGACGTGTTTCTCACCGAGAAAGGCAGGGCGTTGTTCAATTCGCTCGACACGGTCGTGCGGCGGCGCCAGAACCGGTTGCTGAAGGGTTTCTCGCCGCAGGAGACGGATGCGGCCTTCGCGGTCATGCGGCGGTTGATTCAGAACCTGTCGGAGTGAGGTTACCGGGCCGCGGCGGTCCTGGCCGACTTGGCCGTTGGGGCCGTCTTTGTTGGCTTGGTGGTCGTGGCAGTCCTGCTTGACCGAGCAGTCTTCGCCGACTTGGGCTTCCTGCCCGTTTTGGCTGACTTGGCTGATCTGACTGGCTTGGCTACTATGGCCGATTTGGTCGTTCCAGTTGATTTGGTTGTTTTGGCTGACTCAACACTCTCGGCTGACTCGGCAGCCGCGGCGTTTTTCGCAGCCTTAGCTCCTCCGGCGGCCTTCCCCGCATTCCCGGCCTTCCCTTCATTCCCAACTTTCGCCGCTTCCGTGGCTTTCGCGCCCTTCCCTGCCTTGCCAGCTTTCGACAGCAACTCTACCGCCCGCACGATGGGGCGCGCGGCCTGATCGTAACCTTGCCACGCCTTACTACGCTCCAGCAGCCCCGGCACGGTCAGCACGGTGAAGCGGCTCGGATCGAGGCCAGCACGAACCTGCTCCCAGGTGATCGGCATCGACACCGGAGCGCCCGCCCGGGTCCGCGGCGATAGCGGCGCCACCGCGGTCGACATCCGGTCGTTCCGCAAGTAGTCGAGAAAGATGAGGCCCTTACGGGCGCTCTTCGACATGTTGATGAGATAGCGGTCCGGTTTGTCGATCATCATCTGGCGGCAGACCTCGCGCGCAAACGCCTTCACCAACTCCCAGTCGAGGTGGGTATTTCGCGGGTGCGCCAGCGGCGTCACCACGTGCAGTCCCTTGCCCCCGGTTGTCTTGCAGAAACTTTCGAGGCCGATCGCCGTGAGCCGCGCGCGCATTTCCAGAGCAGCCTCGATCACCGCACCGAAATCAACATCTGGCGCCGGATCGAGGTCGAACACCAGGCGGCCGGGCACTTCGGGCTCATTGGGCTCGCAATTCCAGGGATGCAACTCAATCCCACCGCTCTGCGCAA
>DATBCZ010000034.1:0-6617 GCA_036270175.1 Steroidobacteraceae bacterium
ACTCTCAATCTCGACATCGACTGGCACAACGGCGAAATCGAATGCGACGGAGGATCCCGTCCGAACGGTAGCGGCATCCGCGTAAGCTTCGCGGGACCGAGGCAGTCGGATGGACGACGCTTGCGCATGGTGTTCGGCGTAGGTGACGCGAAGGAAGGGCGCTCTGGCCGGGAGCTCCCGACGAACCTCACCGTGATCTTCGAGGGTGAGGACCGTTTGTTCGCCACGCGCGGTGACGGTCGCTGTACGGTGGACGCACTCGAGCAAGAGCGTCTCGGGGCACTCGGGGGGCCGCGGCGAACTTACCGCATCGTGGCGCGGGGCTTTTGTGTCGATCCGGCGAGCACGCTCAGTGGGGATGGCCGGATTCTGGTGAGCCGGTTTGATTTCGCGGGCAATGCTACTTTTGAAGACGAGGAGCGTTAGGGAAATTGCGCATGTTGAAGAATTCATCGCAGGCCGCGAGGCCATCGCAGGCCGCGAGGCCATTGCCGGCCGCAAGGCCGCTGTTCGTGACGTTCTGCGCTATCGCGCTTCTCCTGGCCGCCATTACCGCGTCGCACGCGCAGTCGGGACCGCTCGAGGATCTGGCCAACTTCCCGCGCACGTCGGTGCAGATCCTGCACGGAAAGAATAAGAAGGACGCGCGCCACTTCGATGTCTGGATCGCGGACAACCCCGCCCGCGAGGAACAGGGGCTGATGTTCGTGCGCGATCTGCCGGCCACACAGGGGATGTTGTTTCCGCAGGCGAAACCGCGAAAGATGAGCATGTGGATGAAGAACACTTATATCGAGCTCGATATTGTGTTCGTCGGGGAGCAAGGCGCGATCGACAAGATTATCGAGCACGCCAAGCCGCTCGATCTGACGACGCTCAACTCTGACAAGCCGGTGACGGCGGTGTTGGAGCTCAAGGGGGGTGAGGCGGCGCGGCAGGAGTTGAAGGTGGGCGATCACGTCACGTGGACGGCCCCCTAAGCGAGGGTGCCGAAGCTACTTCCGCATGCTTTGGATGTTCGACATGTCATGTGGCGTCGACAGGAAATCCTTGTTCGCCGCCGGCACGCTGCCGAGATAGACGGTCTGATTCTTGAAATCGATGTTGAGTGAGGCAACGGTTCCCAGCACGTCCATGCCGAGAATCATGGCGGGCTTGTCCTGCATGTTCCAGATCTTGAAGATGTGGAAGTCGCCGTACACGATGTGCACGTCGGTGATCCGCAGCGTATCGATGGAGATGGTCGGCGCGAGCAGGACCTCACCCGGCTCCACTTCCTTGGTGGCACCGTAGACTGAAGTCAGTTGGGCCACGAAGCCCTTTTTGCCCAGTTGCTGCGACCGCAAGGCTTCGCGCAATGCCATGTTTCCCAGTGTCCGCTCCGAGCCCGTATCCAACACCGCCTGGACATGCACGCCGGCGATCAGGGTGTCCAGGACCATGAGTCCGCTGGCCACACGTGAGGCGTGGATCTTGATCGCGCGCGTGCGTGCAGCGGCTTCCATGTGACTGGCGATGGCCACGCGGTTGCGTTGGAAATCGATGAGCAGGCTTTTCTCCGACATGCCGGCCGCACCGAGTATGCCGTCGGCACCGCCCATGACCGGGCCCCACACGACCGGCAAGGTCGTCTCTTCAATCGTCAGGTCGCCCGCCTGCAGCCGGTCGATCGATACGTAGGTCACCTGGGCGGCCCCGGTGATGCCGTCCAGGGTGATCAAGGACTGCGTGCCGGTCTTTAGTGCCAACTCGCGCACCAGGTCCGGCGAGATGGTGGAGTGGTTCGCGCCGGTGTCGACGATGAAGCGGTACGGCCCGCGGCCATTGATTTTGACCGGGACAACCACGCGACCGATGTGGTCGTGGGTTGTTGGTGAGGCGAACAGGGAGTCCTCGATGTTGGCCGGTGGCAGAGGGCCACCCGGCTGCACGGTATCCCCACTCAAGCCCGCGGGGGGTACCGCGGCGGTCTCCGGCGCGGCGACGGCGGTGCCCAGGCCGAGCAGGACAACAAAAACCCCAGGCAACACGGATGCCTTGATGAAACCGGGAGCGCACCGCAAAAGGGCAATGTCGTCCACCCCCCAAACCTACCACTAATCCGACCGGATGGAGCGTGCACCCCGCAGGGAATGACAACCTTTGCGATACACTTCCCGCAGGCACCCACTTCCCCAAATCAGGGCAATTCGTGACTCCCCCTCCGATCGGTGATGCCGAGGCACGCTCCCTGGCGGAGGCCATCAACCAGGCCTCGGGCAACCGTCCCGCCGCGGAAGCGCAGAAACTGGTCGACATGGCCCTGTCCCGGGCCCCGCGACACCCGCTGGTGCTGAATTCGGCCGCCGGACACCTGCAGCGGACGGGCCAGTTCGCGTTGGCCCGGGAAATCTACCAACGGGCCATTGCGAGCGACCCGAAGTCCAGGGTTCTCTGGCTGAACCTGGCCGTGGCCTGCCGCTCACTCGGTGATACCGGAGCCGAAAGCCAGGCCCTGGACAAGGCGCTGGCGTTGGAGCCGCGCTATGTTGCCGCCCTCCTGCAGAAGGCGGACCTCATGGAACGGTTGAGCAAGCCCACGGCGGCAGTGCTCGCCTTCGAGGCGGCCCTGGCTTCCATCCCACCGGGCGAGCCTATCCCTCCACATATGGCGCCCGCCGTCGCTCACGCGCGCGAGGTCGTTGCTGCGAACACGCGCGCGCTGGAGGCGTTCCTGGAGCGGGAGCTGGAGCCAGTGCGGCGAGTGAATTCAGGCGAGGACCAGCGTCGTTACGATGCTTGCCAGGCCATTCTGCTGGGTAAGCGCCGCGCCTATTCGAGCCTGCCGAAAGACACGTATTTCCCGTACCTGCCGGCGATCGAGTTTTTTCCGCGCGAGCAGTTTCCCTGGCTGGACATTCTGGAGGCGGCCACCGAGGACATCGCCGCGGAGGCTCTCGCCGTCTTGCATCGGGAATCGGCGGACTTTTCTCCGTACGTCGCCTTTCCTCCCGGGACGCCCCTCGATGAGTGGGCACCGCTCAATCATTCGATGAATTGGAGCGTGTATTCGATTTTGCATGACGGCGCGCCGGTGCCGGCGCACGCGGCCGCGTGTCCGAAAACTGCGGCCGTGCTTGCCAGATTGCCGCTGTGTGATGTCCCTGACTACGCGCCCGGCGCCTACTTCTCCGTTCTCAAGCCTCACACGCGACTTCCCCCGCACACCGGCACGACCAACACGCGTTCTATTGTCCACCTGCCGTTGGTGATACCCCCGGGCTGCCGCTTTCGCGTGGGCGCCGAGACGCGCTCCTGGGAAAAAGGCAAGGCGTGGGTGTTCGACGATACAATCGAGCACGATGCCTGGAACGACAGCGATCAGATCCGGATGATTCTCATTTTCGACATCTGGAACCCGCTGTTGACGAGTGCGGAACGCGATCTGGTCCGGGCCATGACGGTGGCGCGGGGTCGATTTTACGGAGCGGATGCTCCAACTATGGGGTCGCGATGATTCGTGTAGCTACAATGATTGTGCTGGCATGCGTGTGTTTACCGGCGTATGCATTGCCAAACCCGCTGGCCGAGGGCTTGCGGCACTGCGCAAGCGAGACGGACCAGGCGAAGCGTCTCAGCTGTTTCGATTCTCTGGCGGCGGCGTTGCCGAAAGTCGAGGCGGATCAGTTCGGGCTCACCGCGGACATTGCTCACAAGCGTGCTCCGGTCGTCGAGCGACCGGCGGTGGAAGAGACTCTGACCGGCACTATCAAGGCCGTGCACACGGCGCCGCGTGGTGAGTTGGTTTTTATTCTCGACAATCAACAGGTCTGGATCCAGGCCGAGGTCAATTCGCGGATCCAGTTTGCCGTGGGTGAAACTGTCCACATCGAGCACGGCGCCATGGGCTCGTTGTGGCTGGCCGCCGATAAGGCGCGCAAGACACGGGTCAAGCGGATCGCCTGAGGTTAGAGGGACGGCCGGTACGCGGTGATGCGCGGGGGGCACCGCGGGTGCGCTGTGTTGGGCGTAACGCGGGCCAAACTAGAGTGGATAGGCCCAGCGTTCGATCCAGGGCATCAGTATGGGCAACACGGGCGCGAAGTGGGACTCGTAGCGTTTCCACCGGCCCACGGATCGGATGTTGACCGGTTCGAGGACCTGGGTGTAGCTCGGCGTGCTGATAAATCCTTTCGCACGAGCATGCTCGCCGGGAGCCAGCATGGCCTCGTGCCAGGGCAATTGCAGAAAATCGGCGAGCTTGCGCGCCTGCGTCGCGAAGTCCGCGGCGAACTGCTCATAGGAGAGCTCGTAGCTGAGCGGGCGTAACAAAGGCACTTGCGAATACCAGAATTCGAAGGCGCGCGAGTAGGCGTTCGCCAGCGTAGGCAGATCACGGCACAGGAGGGCAAGCTCGGGGGCACGGAAGTCCTGCAGATAGCAGCTCAGTAACACGTCGCAAGGATGGCGGACCGCGAGGATGAAGTGCGCATTGGGAAACATGCGCTGCATCAACGGCAGCAACACCATGTTGAGCGGGTTCTTGTCCACGAGCCGTTGGCCGGGGAGCAGGCTCACTTTCTTCCGTACACGGTCCCAGTAGCCGGCGCGGATCGTGTCGAGGTCTGACGTAGTCAACTTGCCGAGCTCGGTGGGATAGCGGATACCGCGCTCCGTGACTTCACCCAGGGCTCTCACCAGAAACGGCTGCTCGTCCATGGACTGCAGGAGAGGATGCGCATCGAGCACCTGCTCGAGCAGAGTGGTCCCGGAGCGGGGGAACCCCACTATGAATATTGGACTGTCCTCCATCGCGGGCCCAGCGCTTCCCCACGTCGCAACATCTTCCGGATCGCAACCATTCGCGGCACGCGACAATATCCGCGACTCCGCTTCCGACGACTTGCCCATCACGCTCTCGAGGAAGACTAACTGCGAGCGATGGGCCTCCTCGGCCGTGGCGAACGCCTCCTCGTGGCGGCCCAACGTGTCCTGGATCTTTGCAAGCGGGAAAAGGAACCGGTAGCGGTACATGAATTCGCGCTGGCTCTCGAGCGCCAGCGACAAATGCCGTAGAGCTTCCTCGCGCTGACCGGCCCTTTCGGCCAATTTCGCCGTCAACAACAACCTCTCGGGGGCGTCGAGACTGCGATCATTGGCATCGAGGCGCTCCATCAGGGCACGCGCCTCATCGAGTCGGTGCAGGCGTTCCAGGATGGACGCCATTCCGACCGCGGCGCGCCCTTTTTGTGGTGGATTCGCCAGAAGCCGCTCTATGCCGGGCCACGCCTGCTGTGTTGCTCCCATCATCACCAGGAGAAAGCAGATCCGTACGGTGATCTCGACGGTGAGTCCTTCGAGCTTTTGCCAGTCCTCGAGCGCTGCAAGTGCTTCCTCGACATCGACGAGCTCGAAACAACACTGCGCGAAGGCCCAACGAATCGTGCCGTCGGCGGGCGCGAGAGCCACGGCATCACGAAGCGCCAGGTACGCGGCGTTGTAGTCAGAACGCTCCATTTGCAGCACGCCCAGGTTGTACAACAGGGCTGCGGTCGGCGGAGCGAGTCGCAACGCCCGATCGAACGCCGCAATGGCCAGGTCGTATTGCTTGGTCGGACGCAGGGCAGTGCCGAGATTGCGCCAATGTTCGGCGACCGTCGGCTGCAGCAAAGCGAGGGCGTTGAAAACCCGTACCGCTTCGTCGTGGCGCCCTTGAGAATAGAGTACCTGGCCCAGCAAACTCAGTGCTCCCGGATGATGGCGGTGCACGCTGAGCAGTTGCAGGCACTTCGCCTCGGCAAGTCCGAACTGGCCGTTGGCCAGATCCTGCCGCGCGAATCCCAACAGGACTTCGGGGTCGGATGTGGACATCAGTGCTGTGCCGCCCGTTGTGCCAGAGCCATGGCTAACTCCGCGATCACGGGATCCCAACCGCTGTTGGTGCCCGGCTGTCTGAATAGTCGCATAGTGGGATACCACGGGCTGTCGGTGCGATCCAGGAGCCAGCGCCAGTCGGGCGAGGCGTTGAGCGCGACCCACGTCGGTCGCGCGAGCGCACCGGCGAGGTGCGCAATGGAGGTGTCTGAAGTGATGATGAGGTCGAGACCGGCCATGATCGCCGCGGTGTCGAGGAAGGCATCGGGACCGCGATCGAGCTCGTCACCCAGGTCGAGGACCCGATCGCGGAAGGCTACTGCGCGCAACTGTTCGGCACCCGGCCCTTTTTGCAAGGACACCAGGCTCACGCCCGGAAGCTCCGCCAGCGGTGCGAATGCTGCGAGTGGAATAGAGCGGCCTCGAGCCCAGACCAGGCGCTCGACCTGCAGGTTGCCCTGCCAGGCGATGCCAACACGCAGGCCGGGAAGCTGTTGCAGCCTACGTGCCCAGGAAGCAATCCTGGTGGGATCGGCGGCGAGGTAGGGAACCGCGGCGGGAATCGTGTGCAGCTGGGTGTCGAACGCCAGTGGCAGACTCAACAAAGGACAGTGGTAGTCCACCGGGGGAAGGGGCTCGCCGCGCGAGATGATGCGGAGGCTCGGTGGCGGTGATTCGCCCGACGCGATGCTGCGGAGGTCCGGTGACGGTGGCTCGCCCGACGAGATGTTGCGAGTGCCCGGCGGGAATGGCTCGGACGGCGC
>DATBCZ010000035.1:0-10188 GCA_036270175.1 Steroidobacteraceae bacterium
ATCGGCGAGATCACGTAGAAGGTTTTCTGGCCCTGGTCCAGCGGGCCGGGTGAGTCGCAATAGGCCAAGGCAACGCCGCGTTGAAATTCCGGCATCGGGATGATTTCGAGCGGGTCGTTGAAGAGAGTTACGAGATCGTGCTCACGGACGAACGCCGTCGTGTCATCGAACGCGCGGCGTGCGGTGTCGAATACCTCATCGCGCGCCGGCTGCTGGGCGTAAGCGAGTTCCAGGGCGGCAGCGATGGCTGTTTGCTGCTCGTCCACGGTGGGAGCCGGCGGAAGAGGCGGTGCGCCAGGTTGATTTGTCAGTACGGTACGCGCGATGTCATACATGTCTTCGCGGGTACGTGCGAGCTCGGATTGAGCCCGCGTTCGGATCTCGGCTCGCGTGAGCGTCGAATCGAGGGCAAACCGGAGTTTGGCGTCGTAAAGGTCGGCTCCCAGGCGGAAATCGCCCTTGGCAGCGGGCAGGAGCTTTTTCTCGAGCCAGATCTGGTGTTGCGCTACGGCCGTGCGTGCGTGTGCGATGGAGGTTCGCAGGGTGGCCTGGTCCGCTTCCGGTAATACACCGAGCTGTGGCACGACGAGCTGATCTATGAGTGTCAGTACGCCGGTGTTCTGTTTGATGGCGGTCTCGGCGTGAATTCCGGGGACACGCTCGGGCACCAGCGACTCGCGCACCTGCGCGAGAAAGCGAGGCAATTCCGCGAGCCGGGCGCCAACGATGCGCAGTCTGTCCGGCAATGGAGCGAAGTCCCGGGCCAACAGCAAATAAACACTGTTGCCGGCGAGCTCGGTGTACACGAGCGGGTTCCAACGCCATTCGGCCAGCTGCTCGATACGCCAGATCTGGTATTCGAGCTCATTCGCGAGAAGACGCGCATCGACCTGGTTCGCGCGCGCGAGCTCCGCGGAATCCAGTGCCTGAACCTGACCGAGCAACTCGTGAGCGAGGGCCGCGCGCCGGCCGTAACCGGCGGTACTCACGTCGTCGAGTTGGTCGTCGAAGCGGTGATCGCCGAGCGAGGTCGCATTGACCGGTGTTTGCGCCACCATCTCATCGAGATAGCGTTTTGAAATAGCGGCGAATGTCATGTCCGTCGCCGTCGGGCCTGGAGGTGATGCGGGAGCCGCTGGAGGAGGTGCCGCCACGCACCCGGCGAGACCCGCCATGGCGGCGGCAACCATGAAGATCGTGGCGCGCGTGCAGACCATGACGCGGCGGTTATTCTGGACGTTATTCATCCGACCTCATCCCGTTGCCGGGTATCCCCGGCAAGGGCGGCATGATGACCAAGACGGCGGTGTATGGGAAGTGTGGTCGCGACCTCTGATAAGCTGCTCTGTAGGAGCCTGTCCAAGCAATGCTCGCGTACCGCAGCCGCCGCGCTCCTGGACTAAATGCCGAATCCTCTTGCAGTCCTGCGTTACCGCGGCTATGCGGCGTACGCAGCAGCCCGATTTTGTACGACACTCTGCTGGCAGATGTTGAGCGTCGCCGTAGGCTGGCAGGTGTACGCCCTTACGCGTAACCCGCTGGATCTTGGGTATCTGGGTCTGGTGCAGTTCCTGCCGTTCGTGCTGCTCGTGCTTCCCGGTGGGCACGTGGCGGATCACACGGACCGACGGCTCGTACTGATCACGGCCTACACGGCCTCGGCGCTGTGTGCGGGGACCTTGGCGTGGTTCTCGCTCACAGGGCTGCAGAGTGTCTGGCCGATTTTCGCGGTTATGGTGGTGTTCGGCGCCGGACGCGCCTTCTGGATGCCCGCCAGCCAGGCGATGACACCCAATCTCGTTCCTCCCGAGGCGTTCCCCAGCGCCGTTGCGCTCAACTCGATGCTCTTCGAGGCCGGCGTGATTGCCGGGCCGGCGCTTGGCGGCGTGCTCTATCTGATCGGTCCGTCGTTGGTGTATTGCAGTGTGGCGGCCATGCTGCTCCTTGCGGTGACGCTGATTTTCACCATAAAGCCGGTGCGCGCACGCGATGCGGCGGAGTCGTCCCAGACTGCCGATCTGCTCGATGGTCTGAGATATGTGCTGCACCGTAAAGCTTTGCTCGGGGCGATCTCACTCGACCTGTTCGGAGTGTTGTTTGGTGGCGCTACCGCGTTACTTCCGGCTTATGCGCGCGATGTTCTGCACGTGGGTCCGGCGGGCCTGGGATTGTTGCGCACCGCGACCGGTTTGGGGGCGACGATAACGGCCATCTTCCTCGTGGTGTCACCCATCGAGCGTCATATCGGACGTTGGATGTTTGCGGGCGTCACGCTGTTTGGAGCCGCGACGGTGGTGTTCGGGATTTCGCGCAGCTTTACTGTTTCGCTCATTGCGCTGGTGTTGCTTGGCATCGGGGACATGGTGAGTGTTTACATCAGGCAGGTTCTGATCCAGCTCGAGACGCCGGATGCGATCCGCGGGCGTGTGAGTGCCGTGGGGTCGATGTTTGTCGGCGCGTCGAACGAGTTGGGTGAGTTCGAGTCGGGGGTGACGGCGCGCTGGTTCGGGCTGGTGCCCGCTGTCGTGCTGGGTGGGGTGGTGACGCTGGTGGTTGTGGGGGCGTACCTGAAGCTGTTTCCGGAGTTGCGGGTGATGGATCGGTTTAGGCGGAAGGGGACCGGGACGGCTGCGGGGACGTCCGCCTAAGCGGCGGCGCGCGCGCCTTAGAACAGGTGCAGGGCGGCGTACTGCAGTAGCATTATGGTTTTGCCGTCGCGGATTTCTCCGGACGCTACTTTCGCCAACGCTGCGTCGATGGTCATCTCGAGCACCTCGATGTCTTCCTCTTCGATGCCGCCGCCCGCTCCCGCCCGTTGTGTTGGTGCGTACTCGGCGACGAAGAAGTGCAGAATTTCGGTCACCGAGCCCGGCGACATGTAGGCTTCCATCACCTTTCTGGCATGTTGGATCTCGAAGCCGGTCTCCTCGCGTAATTCCCGGACGATGCACTCCTGCGGATTCTCGTCATCCAGCAGGCCCGCGCAGGTCTCGATCAGCATGCCCGAGAGATTGCCATTCACATAGGTGGGGAGCCGGAACTGCCGCGTCAGGATGATGGTGCGGCGTGACGGGTCGTAAGGAAGAATCGTCGCGCCGTTGCCGCGGTCGTAAGCCTCGCGACTCTGCGTCTCCCAGGTTCCGTCCCGTTTACGCAGCCGGAAGGTTACTTTTCGCAGCGTGTACCAGTTGTCCGAGAGGGTCTCGGTGCCGACTATCTGGATGGCGGGATTTGTCATGGGACGAACCATATCGTGCAAAAACGTGCAGAGTCAAGAAAAAACGTGCATGCTGATCCCATGCTCGCCAGTCAAAGAAAGGAATACCTCCTTGGGGTACTCAGGGAGACGGGTCAGATTGTCGCCAAGTCGGTGAGCCAGGAGCTCGGCTTGTCCGAGGACACGATTCGCAGAGACTTGCGAGAACTGGCGAGCGAAGGTCGTCTGCAGAGAGTGCACGGAGGCGCGTTGCCCGCATCGCCGGCCGTGGGCGATTTCGCGGCGCGCCAGCAGCTGGCGCCGGACGGCAAGGTTGCGATCGGACGCGCGGCGGCGAAGTTGGTACGGCCGGGGCAGGTGGTGATCCTGGATGGCGGGACCACGACTTTGCAGCTCGCGAAGCACTTGCCACTGGATCTGAAGGCGACGGTGGTGACGCACAGCCCGACGATAGCAGTCGCCCTGGTCGAACATCCTTGCGTCGAGGTGGTGCTCATCGGCGGCCGCCTGTTCAAACACTCCGTCGTCGCTGTCGGCGCCGCGGCGATCGAAGCCATAGCGCGCATCCGCGCCGATGTTTACTTCATGGGAGTCACGGGAATCCATCCGCAGGCGGGCCTGAGCACCGGTGATCTCGAGGAGGCGCATATCAAGCGTGCGCTCATGGCCAGCGCATCGGAAACCTACGTGTTGGTTTCGGCCGAGAAGCTGAATGCGGCTTCCCCGTATGTCATTGCCGCGCTCACCGAGATCGATGGAATGATCGTGGCGCCAGGCGTCGCCGCGAAATCACTGGCCGCGTATGAGCGGAAAGGCTTTTCGGTGACCCGCGCCTGAGCCGAGGGTCGCGCTGGACTGTTGAGCTTCTGAGCAGGACGCGGCATGTACGGATATACATAGGCCTGCCGTCCTCGGCAATCTCGAGGCGCTGCGTTTCCACAAAGCGTTACTATTGAAATTCCCGGCGCGCAGGCTATTGATAGGATCATGGGCTGCGTGGGAACCGTGGCCGTGAGATGCAGTCTGAAGGGAAACGAAGCGCGATCGGCGTCCGATTGCCAGCGAGCTAGAAACAAAATATGCGCGCGCCATTCATTACGTCTTTGCTCGCCACCGCGTGGTTCGGTGGGGCGGGATGTACTTCCGCGCCGCAGCAGGACCCGCCGGTCGCATCGCGTGAGCGCGCTTGCGCGAATGCCGCTTACGATCCGTTACACATGGTTTCGTCGAAGCCGGACACGATGCGCGATCCGGATATCGAGTCTCTCCTGAATCAGAGTGCCGACCCGCGCCTGGCGTGGGTCAACCGGCAGATGTACTTGTCGTTGCGCTCGTTGGATATGGAACTGCATCGGGAGCAGCGGGTTGCGGAGTGCGAGCACCCGCAGTCCACTCAGATGCTTGAAGCGCGGTCTGGTGGTGGAGCGGGGGTGGGCTCCGTTGCTGGCGGTGGCACGGCAGATGGCGGCGGCGCGTTGGCAGGCGGCGGCGATGCGTCGGCCCGGGGCGGCGGTACGTTGGCAAGCGGCGGCAGTGCGCCAGTCGGCGGCGTTGTCGCAATGACCCTGAATTCGGGAACAGGCGGCGCTTCACCCCCGGCTACGGCCTCTGCGACGTCTGCTGCATCGCAATCGTCGATTGCCAGTGGTACCGCTGCGGGGACGGCTCGCTCTACTTTGGTTCGTAAGTCCAGCCTGACCGCCTCCGGGGCGGGAGGTAACGGTGCCGTTGCGCAAAAGGTTTCCGCGGGCAGCGACAATGACATTGTCGCCCGACGCCTGCGCAAGGCCGCTGAGCAGGAGACGGATCCCGCCCTGCGAGCGAAATTATGGAAGGAATACACGGACTTCCGGCAGGGTATGTCGGCGAGATGAGGGCTCGGCCCGGCCGGCGGGCGCGAAGCTTGCTTGCTTAGGCTAGACACCCGTACACAAATGTCTCACACCGGAACCTGAACAGTTCCCCCGGGTCCCATCAGGTCATGACAGAGGTTGCCCCCATTCACGGACGTCGTCTCGATGCCCGCTTCTCGCTGCTCGAAAAATTAGGTTCTGGCGGCCAGGGCGAGGTGTGGCGTGCGCACGACGATACTCGCGGAATCGATATTGCGCTGAAGGTGCCTGCTTCCGCGGACGCGCCCAATCTGAGTGTTTTGGCCGCGTTCGAGCGTGAGCATGCGATAGCGGCGCGCCTGAACCACTCGTCAGTGCTCAAGGTATTCCCGCCGCATCGCTCGGGCGAGCTGGTGGTCCTGCCGATGGAACTCGCCACCGGCGGAGATCTGCGCCGGCTGCGGGGCGCGGGCTATCTGGACATCATCCCGGTATTGCTCGATATCGCGCAGGCGCTGGAGCACGCGCATGAGCGTGGTGTCATACATCGCGACCTGAAGCCGGGTAACGTGTTGTTTGATGCTCGTGGCCAGGTGAAGCTTGCGGACTTCGGCGCTGCCGGCACGACGTCCACGACCGCGGCCGATGCGCGCATGCAGGGTTTGTCTCCGTTCACCGCGAGCCCGGAGCAGCTGCGCGGCGAGGCTCCGGCCGAGAGTGACGACATTTATGGACTGGGCGCGCTCGCGTATGAGTTGCTGTCTGGCTATCCCCCGTATTACCCGCACTTCGATCTTCGCAGGGCGCAGGAAGAACCGGTGCCTACACTGGTGCCGACGCGGCAGATTCCGCCGCTGTTGACTGCGCTGGTGATGCGCATGTTGGCGAAGAATAAAAACGAGCGGCCGCGCTCGATGCGCGAGGTAATCGATGAGCTCGATACCGCGCTGAACGACACGCTCGCTTTCGATTTCGAATCCATTGTTGATCCGACGCATGGCGCGCCGAGCGTCGCTGTGTTGGTTGGGCCGCCGCCGGCCTCCCGACCGGCGCCTGCGGCCGCAAAGACCGAAGGGGCCGAGAAGGCCGAACGGGCTGAGAGGACCGGAAAAGCTGAGGCGAGCCGCAGGGACGACAGGGCTGAGAAAGCTGAGACAGCCCACAGAGCCGACAGAACCGAGAGGGCTGAGGCGACCTACAGGGCTGAGAGGGCCGAGAAGGCCGAGCCGACCCCCGGTGCTCACAACAGGGCCGCGAAGGCCGAGCCGGCCCACAGGGCCGGCGGGACCGAGCACAGGCCACAGGCCCAAAAGGCGGGATTCAACGACGCCCCACGAGGTGACGGCGCCCCACGGTATGACGACGACGATGCGGATGACGACGTCGAGGATGACGACGACGCGCCGGATCTGGGGCTCATACCCGAGTTGTTGGTAGCCAATGCGTTGGTGGCGAAGCCGCCGGCGAAGAGCACTCGATCTGCGGGCGCCGAATCGCGCGCTGCGGCACCTTCGACACCTTCAAAAACCGCCGCGACGTCTGCGCAAACTCCGCCGACTGGGCTGAAGTCGACCGCGCCGCCGGTGCAGACCTCGAAGTTGCAACCACCTGCCCCGCCCTCGCCGGCATCTCAGCCGCGCAAGCCTGACGGGCAAGCTGTCCACAACGACACCATCTACCTGCCTCCGGAGCCCGGATCACCCGCGCGAGGTGATCAAGGAGCGCCGACGACGCGGGGGCAGGCGGCTTCCTGGCGCGTGTCGAATGCGCAAACGGCGAACAACGACACGATGCAGCTACCACCGGAGCCGGCGGCGACACCGCGCGGCGTGGGGGCAGCGTGGCGCGTGTCTAACACGCAAACGGTCAATAACGATACGATGCAGTTGCCACCAGAGCCGGCGCCAACGCGAGGGTTGGGGGCAGCATGGCGTGCATCGACGGAGCGAGCCGCCTTGGCGGCGGAGCGCACGCCTTACGGTCAGGCGGCCAACGAGCACTCCATTCGCGCGCAACCGGCGCCAACGCCAATACCAACAGCAATACCAACGTCAACGCCCAGGCCGACCCCGCCACCTGCGGTGTCGCGGCAGTACGCTGACTTCGGAACGACTCAGAATCCGGCGGCGCACGTTCAAGCGCCGCCCTCGGCGACCACGCAGGTTGTCTCCAACCCGACCGTGGATCCCGCGTCCGTGCCGCACCTGACGGTGCTACGACAAGCACCCGGCCCCCGAGTGCAACCCGGCTCGCCCGCAGCGGCTGTTGATCCTGGCAGCGCTGCTGGCCCTTACGGTGCTGCCGGCCCCGGTGTCGTTGGCGGAATGGGAGGTGCCGTCGGCGGAATCGGAGGTACTCTCGACGGCGGTCCGAACTTCGCCGACGAGCGTCCGCTCTGGGAGAGCCTGAAACTCGATTCCGTTCCACGCGTGGCGCGGCTCGAGCCGATCCGCCGCAGGCATTGGCCCGTGGTGCTGTTGGGTATTCTCGCTGGAATTGCGGTGGCCGTGTTTTATTGGCTACCTCGCTACACGACGCAGAGTCTTCCATTTGACCTATCCGCGATATCTCGCGTCACCAAGGGCCTGACGCAATCGTCGGGCGCCACGTCTCCGGCCGACACCACCACGCCGACTGCAGGAGCGCCTGACGCCGTGGCGAATTTGCAGTCCGCGAGAGACAGCTTCGATCGGCGCCTCGCTGCGCTGGAAACACGGGGCGCGGGAGTGTGGGGCGGTCCCGAGTTCGGTTTAGCGAAGTCCCGCGCCGCGGAGTCAGTCGGCGCTCGTGACGCCGGCAATACACAAATGGCGCAGCAGCGGCTCACCGACGCGTCCCGCCTGCTCGATGCAGTTGAGAGCAAAGCGCCGCAAGCGCTCGCGGCCCAATTGGCGGCGGGTCAGAAGGCGTTGGCTGCGGGTCAGGAAGAACTCGCTAACCAGGCGTTCGACCTGGCGAAGCGCATCGATCCCAATGACAAGCGCATTGCCGAGGGCCAGCGACACACACATAACCTGAACGGTGTCCTGCCTCTCCTGGCTGACGGCCAGAATGCCGAGAACGCTCGCAATTACTCGCGCGCGGCGCAGGACTACAGCCAGGCTCTTTCCATCGATCCGGGCAATGACAAGGCGCGGGCAGGATTGGCGCGCGCCAACGCGGCTTTCGGGGACGACAACTACGCGAAGGCGGTTGGTTCGGGGTTTGCGGCACTGGGAGCCGGTCGGCTCGACGACGCGCATGATGCGTTCGAGAAGGCACGCGCACTTCGGCCGAATGGCTCGGAGGCTGCCGAGGGACTGCGGCGCGTCGGCGCGGCGCAGTCCACAAAAGGATTCACCTCGCTGCGTCAAAGGGCCGCCGGACTCGAAGCACAAGAACGCTGGGATGAGGCGATACAGGCCTATGACTCGGCGCTGCAAGCGGATCCGTCGCTGGCCTTTGCCCAGGAAGGCAAGGATCGCGCGGCCGCCAGGGCTGAGCTGGGCGCCTCCATGCAGGCGCTCATCGATCGGCCGGAACGCCTCTCATCGCCGTCCCTCCGTGATCAGGCCAAGGCACTTCTGGATACCGCCAATCGGCAATCACCCTCGGGACCGGTGCTGCGCTCGCAGATCGCTCGCCTGGGCATCCTCCTGGTACCGGACTACGACGGCACCCTGAGAACGAGTTCCGTGCGAACGGATCTATTGGATAAGCCGGTCCGGCTGTCCCTCCTATCGGACAATGCGACGGCCGTGGCGATTCCCAGCATCGGACAATTCGGAACATTCGCGAAGCGCGACATCCAGCTCAAGCCCGGACGCTATACGGTCATCGGGACTCGTGATGGGTTTCGGGAAGTCCACCGCGATATCACCATCGCCCCGGGGCAAGAAAGCCAGACAATCAGTGTAAGCTGCTCCGATCCGATCTGAGAGCGAATGATCCTGCCCCGATGAGATCCGCCGCTTATGCGCAGGTTCGCGTTCGCGAGCCCTTGGGTGAGCGGGTTCTTGGCGAAACGACATCCGTCGGCGGCGCGGACGCTGACGTCGTCGTCCCGGGCATAGAGCCCGGAATCGCCTTCACCATTGAGCGGCGTAAAGGCATCTGGGTAGTCGAGCCCAACGGAAAGCCTGTTCGTCTCAATGGCCGACCGTTGACGGCCGCATGCGATCTGCGGCGAGGTGACACGTTCGCGGTTGGGGACGCACAGATTGTCGTTGCCGACGCTTCGCGCACGCTGTTGCGTGTTGATGTTCATCATCTCGTCGGTAACGCTACCATCGCACCGGCCGCCACCCTTGCGACACTGATCCTCGCGGATGCGGGAGACGAGGATGTTGAAATCCAGCCCCTGGATTCGCTGCGCGTTCCGGTACTGGCCAGAGCCAATGCAACTGGCCCGAGCACCCCGGACCGCGGCAGAAGTCTCTATCGCTGGCTGGGCGGAGGAGCGGTCGCCGCTGCTCTACTGGCGATAGGGGTTGTTGGGTCTCTGCTGCAGTCGGTATCCATTGACGTGCGGCCCTTCGATGCACATGTGTCCGTGCCCGGCACGCTGTTGGCGATTCCGAATGCGGGTCGCGTGCTGTTGTTGCCTGGAAAACATATCATCAAAGCGCAGCGTGACGGCTACGTCACCACGCAAGCTGACATCGTGGTGCGGGGTGGTGACACGAACGGCGTGCGGCTGCGGCTCGAGAAGATGCCGGGCAAGTTGCGTATAGACACCGGGGGCGTCGCGGCGACGGTCAGTGTCGACGGTGTGGAGGCCGGAAGCGTGCCCGGAGAGGTGAACATTCCCGCCGGTCAGCGGACTCTCATCATTCGTGCACCCCGATATGTGGACTACATAACAAACGTGACCATCCAGGGAGCCGGCGAGCGCCAGGATCTGCACGCGAATCTCCAGACTTCCTGGGGAGCGCTCAAAGTGCTGTCTATTCCCGAAGGGGCGCATGTCACTGTTGATGGCGTGGATAGCGGAGTCGCGCCCGTAACGATTGCCGCGCCCTCCGGTGTACGGCGCGTGCAGCTAACCTCTTCGGGGTGGAAGACCTGGGAGAGCAGCGTAGTGCTCAAGGCTGGTGAAACCTTGAATATCGGGCCGGTCACCCTGGGCCAGCCGGATGCGCACCTGGTCGTGAGATCCGA
>DATBCZ010000036.1:0-2219 GCA_036270175.1 Steroidobacteraceae bacterium
TAAGCGGCGACTCGCGCCGCGCGCCTGATCGCCTGCGGCGGTTGGCCGAAGGCGCGGAGGAATGCGCGGCGCATGCGTTCGCGGTCGGCGAAACCTGTTTCCCGCGCCACGATGTCGATGGGCAGTTGTCCCTGCTCCATCAACAGCCGGGCGGCCTCGACGCGCAGGTTTTCGACCGCCTTCGCCGGCGACTGCCCGGTTTCGGCGCGGAAGGCGCGGCTGAACTGCCGCGGGCTGAGGTTAGCCACTTCCGCTAACTGCTCGACCGACAGAGTCGTCTGCAGGTGGCGCCGGGCGTAGCTCAGGGCGCTCTGGATGCGGTCCGATTTCGGTTCCAACTCGAGCAACATCGAGAATTGCGACTGGCCGCCGGCGCGGCGGTGGTAGACCACCATTTTCTTCGCGACCGCGCGGGCGATCTCGGTACCGAGGTCTTTTTCGACCATCGCCAGGGCCAGATCGATGCCCGCTGTCATTCCGGCCGAAGTCCACACGGACCCGTCGACGATGAAGATGCGGTCCTCTTCCACCTTCACCTTCGGATATCGTGTCTGTAACTCGCGCGCAAAAGCCCAATGAGTCGTCACTCGCCGGCCATCGAGTATCCCGGCCTCGGCGAGCATGAACGCGCCCGTGCAGGGAGCGGCAATGCGACGCGACACGCCCAGCCCCTTCGCGATGAACTCCAAAAGCTTCGGTGTGGCCGGCTCGATCTCCGTGCCAGCACCGATCAGCAGGGTGTCGAAATCCGGCTCACCAAACGCTTCCGTTTCGATCGTGATTCCCACGGATGTGCGTACCGGGCCGCCGCCATCGGAAAGGATGCGTACGTCGTAGAAAGACTTACCCAACGCCTGGTTGGCCATCTCGAATACCGAGACGGGTGCCGTACACAGGATGTTGGCGCCCTGAAATATGACAAATCCAATGCGGTGCATGGCGGCGGTCTCCGAATGTCCTAAAAGGTGGTATATAGGACATTCAGGTCGTTGTCCAGGGGCGTAGCGTTCTTTCCAGTCCCGGCAGTACCGCCGGAAATTACTGGAGACACTCCATGGCTACTTCTTCACCTTCACAGAACAAAGGAACGGCGCTCATTACCGGCGCCTCGGGCGGAATCGGCGCGATCTACGCGGATCGTCTTGCACGACGTGGCTACGATCTCGTCCTCGTCGCCCGCAACGGCAAGCGTCTCGAGGAGGTCGCCCAGAGAATTCGTTCGGCGACGCAGCGCTCGGTCGAGGTCATTGTCGCCGATCTCGGCAACAAGGCGGATCTCGCCCGTGTCGAGGCCAACTTGCGTGCGGACGGCCGCATCACGATGTTGGTGAACAACGCTGGCTTCGGCGCGGCTACGCCGCTGTCTGACTCCGACGTCAACAAGATGCAGGAGATGATTGAACTCAACGTCGTGGCATTGACCCGGCTCACCTATGCCGTGGTGCCCGGGTTTGTTGCCAGGGGTAACGGCTCTATTATCAACATCGCTTCGATTGTCGCGGTCGCCCCGGACATGCTCAACGGAGTGTATGGAGCGACGAAGTCTTTCGTACTCGCGTTCAGCCAGTCGCTCCAGCACGAGCTCGCTGACAAGGGCGTCCGTGTGCAGGTTGTGCTTCCCGGCGCGATTGCCACCGATTTCTGGGGCGTCGTAGGAGTTCCTGTGCACAACCTGCCGCCGCAGATCGTCATGTCAGTTGACGATTTGGTCGACTCGGCGCTGGCGGGGTTCGATCAGGGCGAATTTGCGACGGTACCGTCGCTGCCCGAAAGCGATGATTGGAATGCGTTCGAGCAAGCGCGACTGGCGCTGCGGCCGAATCTCTCGCACGTGAAGCCGGCGTCGCGGTACGCGAGAAAGCACTGAAGGCACTCGAGTGCGGCACGCTGCCGGGTGTCCCCGGCGCGTGCCGTGTCCCGAAGCGCTCAGAGATTAGTGGTGCCCGAACCCATCAGCTTTGCCGGTGCCACGTGCCCCTCGCCAAACGTATCGCACGCGTTCAGATCGCCGGTGTCGAGGCCCTTTTTCAACCAACTAACACGTTGCTCGCTGGTGCCGTGAGTGAAGGACTCCGGTACCACCGTTCCACGGGCCTTGCGTTGCAGGGTGTCGTCGCCGATCTGGCTGGCGGCGTTTATGGCCGTCTCGACGTCGCCTTGTTGGAATCGCCAGCCGTGCTCCGACTGTGAGCGCGTGGCCCATACACCCGCGAAGCAGT
>DATBCZ010000037.1:0-7508 GCA_036270175.1 Steroidobacteraceae bacterium
CTCCTCCTGGATCAGCTGTTGGTTGGTGAGGGCCTCCTGCACCGAGTAACCCCACAGCTCCCGCCGCACGCGCTCGTGGAAATGCTCCGCGCTGGCCTCCGCCAGTCGATCCGCGAGCGCCTTCAACATGATGCTCGAGTAGTCGTCGTGTCCCTTCTCGAAGCGGGCCACGTGCTCATCGATTCCGACCCCGGCCGTCACCGCAAATGCGCCGAAGTAATCACGCACTCCGCTCGACTTCGGGGCGACGTAGTCTGCCAGGCACTCGTGCGGCTGCCCCTGTGGTTTGCCTTTCTGCTGCCGCAGAAATGACAGCCGCATGGCCACTTCGGTGCGCGTCTCGTCCGTATAGATCTCAACATCGTCCCCGACCGAGTTCGCCGGAAACAGCCCGATCACGGCACGTGCCTTCAGCCAGCGCTCGGCAATCACCTGCTTCAGCATGCGGCGCGCATCGTCGTAGAGATTGCTGGCCGCCACGCCCACCGTGGCATCGGAAAGGATCTCCGGAAACTTACCGGCGAATTCCCACGCATTGAAGAACGGCATCCAGTCGATGTACCCGAGCAGCTCGCTCAGCGGATAGTCATCGAACTGCTGGATTCCCAACTTCCGCGGTGCCGTTGGCGAGTATCCCGCCCACTCGATCCGACGCCGATTCGCCCGCGCCTGCGCCAAACTCAGCTCGGGCGTCTTTACCTTCTTGCCCGCATGCTGCTCGCGGCGGCGCTCATGCTCCTCATTCACCTTCTCGATGAACGCGCCGCGCGCCGCGGGCGTCTGCAATGTCTGACAGACACCGACCGAACGTGAAGCGTCCTTTACATACACCACCGGCGACTTGTACTGCGGCGCTATCTTCACGGACGTGTGCGCTGGAGATGTCGTCGCGCCCCCGATGAGCAACGGCACCACAAAATTCTGGCGCTGCATCTCCTTCGCCACGTTGACCATCTCGTCGAGTGACGGCGTGATGAGCCCGGACAGCCCGATGAAATCGACATTCTCACGGCGCGCCGTCTCGAGAATCTTCTCGCACGGAACCATGACCCCAAGATCGATGACCTCATAGTTATTGCACTGGAGCACCACGCCCACAATATTCTTGCCGATGTCGTGCACGTCGCCTTTCACAGTCGCGATGACCATCCGACCGTTAGTCTTGCGCTCACCGCCACCCCCTCTCTCCTTCTTCTCCTTCTCGATGAAGGGGATGAGATGAGCGACGGCTTTCTTCATCACCCGCGCGCTTTTCACAACCTGCGGCAGAAACATCTTTCCCGAGCCAAACAGGTCGCCGACGACATTCATGCCGTCCATCAGCGGACCTTCGATCACCTGCAGCGGCCGCTCGAATGTGAGGCGCGCCTCTTCGGTGTCCTCGATGACGAAGTCGTCGATTCCCTTCACCAGCCCGTGCTCGAGCCGCTTTGCCACCGGCCAGGAGCGCCATTCCAGGTCCTCCTTGGGTTTGGCGCTACCATCGCCCTTGAACTGGGACGCCATCTGGATGAGCCGCTCGGTCGCATCCGGACGTCGATTGAGCACGACATCCTCGACAGCGTCGCGCAGTGTCGGGTTGATTTCGGCGTAAATCCCCAGCTGCCCGGCATTCACAATGCCCATGTCCATGCCGGCCGCGATCGCGTGATAAAGGAAAACCGAGTGGATCGCCTCGCGCACCGGATCGTTGCCACGGAATGAGAAGGAGACGTTACTGACGCCGCCACTGACCAGGGCGTGAGGCAACTTCTCTTTGATCTGGCGCGTCGCCTCGACGAAGGCGATGCCGTAGTTGTTGTGCTCCTCCATTCCCGTCGCAATCGCGAAGATATTGGGGTCGAAAATGATGTCTTCCGCCGGCATGCCGGCCTTCTCTATCAACAGCTTGTAGGCTCGCTCGCAGATGGCGACCTTCCGCTCGATGGTGTCGGCCTGGCCCTTCTCATCGAACGCCATGATTACGGCAGCGGCGCCGTAGCGTCGCAGCTTGCGGGCGTGCTCGATGAAGATCTCCTCACCTTCCTTGAGGCTGATCGAATTGACGATGCACTTGCCCTGCACGCACTTGAGACCGGCTTCGATGATGGTCCACTTGGAGGAGTCGAGCATCACCGGCACGCGCGCGATATCAGGCTCCGCGGCCACGAGATTCAGGAAGCGCACCATCGCCGCCTCCGAATCGAGCATGCCCTCGTCCATGTTGATGTCTATGATCTGCGCGCCGGCCAGGACCTGCTGACGCGCAATGTCGAGCGCGGCGGCGTAGTCACCGGCTTCGATGAGCTTGCGGAATTTTGCCGACCCGGTGACGTTGGTTCGCTCACCCACGTTCACGAAGAGCGTGTCCTCGTCGATATTGAGAGGCTCGAGACCGGATAGCCGGCATTTGACGGGAATTGTCGGGATAACACGCCGCTCGAGCTTTCCCAACCCTTCACGCATGAGCCGAATGTGATCCGGCGTCGTGCCACAACATCCGCCCACGATGTTGACGAGCCCGGACGAGCCATACTCTTGCAGAATCGAAGCTGTTTCTGTCGGTGTCTCGTCATACTCACCGAAAGCGTTTGGCAGTCCCGCATTGGGATAGGCGCAGACATAGGTATCCGCGATCCGCGCGAGCTCCTGGATGTAAGGACGCAGAGCCGAGCCACCGAGCGCGCAGTTGAGACCGACAGCCAGCGGCTCCGCATGGCGGATGGAATTCCAGAACGCCTCGGCCGTCTGCCCCGACAACACGCGTCCCGACGCGTCCGTAATCGTGCCCGACACGATGATCGGCACTTTCATGCCGATCTCGTCGAACAGCGTATGGATCGCGTAGATCGCCGCTTTGGCATTCAAGGTATCGATGATGGTCTCGATCAACAACAGATCGGCGCCACCCATGAGCAGCGCGCGGGCGGACTCCTGGTAAGTCGCCACGAGGCCATCGAACGTGACACTACGGAAGCCGGGATCGTTGACGTCCGGTGACAGCGACGTCATCCGGGTCGTGGGCCCGAGAGCGCCAGCCACAAATGCGGGCCTACCCGCACCTTGCGCGAACTCATCGGCAACTTTCCGGGCCAGGCTCGCGGCGCGATAGTTGAGCTCGGGCACCAGTGCCTCGGTGCCGTAGTCCGCCTGCGAGATGGAGTTTGAATTAAACGTGTTGGTCTCGATGATATCCGAGCCCGCTTCGAGGTAGGCGCGATGGATACCACCAACAATATCCGGACGGGTGAGCGTCAGAATGTCGTTGTTGCCCTTCAGATCGCGCCCGTGATTGCGGAATCGCTCGCCCCGGTAGCCCCGCTCATCGAGACGGTGCTGCTGGATCATGGTGCCCATCGCACCGTCGAGGAACACTATGCGTTCCTCCAGCAACTTCTTCAGACGCTCGAGGCGCGTCCGGCGCTCGACCTCATCTACTGGAGCCACAGCGAACGGCGCTGCCGCTATACGCGGCGCAGCGCCTTCCTTACTGGGATCGAGCAGCCGCTCCGGAGTCTGTCCGCGATGCCCGCCATGCCCACCATGTGCGCAGGTACTGCTCATGCCAGGGCTCCTTCAAACGCGGCTCGCGGCGGAGACGGCTGAGTCGTCGGGCGGATGCTCAACGCGTGACAGATCGCGTACGTCAACTCGGCGCGATTGAGCGTGTAAAAGTGAAAATCGCGCACGCCGTGTCGCACGAGCGAATGCACCTGCTCGATGGCCACGCTCGCGGCAATCATCCGCCGGGTTTCGTGATCTTCCTCGAGGCCGTGGAAACGCTCCTTCAGCCAGTCGGGAATACTCGCGCCGCAGCGTTCGGCGAACCGGACAACCTGGGGAAAGCGGGTCACCGGCAAAATCCCCGGCACGATCGGCGCGTGAATCCCCGCAGCCGCACAACGATCGCGGAAGCGTAAGAACACGTCGGTATCAAAGAAGAATTGCGTGATCGCCCGGGACGCGCCCGCGTCGATTTTGCGCTTGAGGTTATCCAGATCGAACTTCGGCGACGGCGCCTCCGGATGCCTCTCGGGGTACGCGGCGACCGAAATATCGAAGTTGCCGACACTCGCCAGACCCTCGACCAGGTCGGCCGCATAGGGGAATCCGTCCGGATGTGGTTGCCAGGTTGTCTGTCCCTGCGGGGGGTCACCACGCAGTGCGACGAGATGGCGCACACCCTGGTCCCAGTACTTCCGCGCGATATCGAGAATTTCGCCTCGCGAAGCCCCGACGCAGGTGAGGTGGGGCGCGCCCACCAAAGAAGTCTCGCGCTGGATCCGCGTAACGAGGTTATGAGTGCGCTCGCGCGTCGAGCCGTCAGCGCCGTAAGTCACCGAAACAAAGCGCGGCGCCAGCGGCGCCAGTCGCTCGACCGATTTCCAGAGAGTCGCTTCCATCGCCGCATCCCCCGGCGGAAAGAACTCGAAGGAAACCCTGATAGGAACACCCATCGCAAAACTAGTCGTGCTCATGACAGTCCTCGAAATCCAATGAATCCCCAACACTCAGTGACGGCCAATCCGTCGCCCGTCCCCGTGCCGCTCGACCGCTCGCGCCGCTTCGGCGCCGCCAGCCCATTGCGCGCACTCCTACTCGCCGCACATCCAGCAGCGGCGCACCCAAGCCGGCAATACCAACTCAAGCCGCACCTGCCGATCCCACGCCGCGGCCGGTACCCCTCGAGGGCACCGCCACGGCCGCCAGCACATGCTCCCCATCCGTCTCGATCGGACTCAACCTCTCGCAAGTCAACCCAACGTCACCCAACAGCCGGCGCAGCCGGCCGATGGGATGCTCAACAACCTTGTCGCGTGAGACTTCCAACGACTCGTACCGCTCGAACAGCCAGAGCCGTCCGCCCGGCGCCAGCGCCCGTCGCCCATACGCGAGCATTCCCTCCAACGCGCTTTCCGGCACAGCCACGTGATCCAGAAACACAACGTCAAACACTGATCCCGCAGCCTCGATGTCCTTCTCACAAAGTGCGTTGGAGCTCGCAGCCAACAACACCCGACACGCGAACCCCCGCCTCTCGGCGAACGCCCGCGCACTCTGCGCGGCCCTCCTCGAGTGCGCGATGGCGACGCACGCCCCGGCAACAGACGCCGCAACCTCGAGCAACTCCAGGTGCTCAACCCCCACAACGAGCGCTGCACTCGGCCGCTGCGTCACATCACCGCTCGCGCCGACGCCCGCACCGCGCCCGCTGTCACCGTTCGCGCCGCCGCCCGCGACTCCGTCCGTACCGCGCCCGCCATCGCCGCCCACCGCGACGTCCACAGCTTCCACAAACCCCTTAAGCGCCCGCCCAAGCCGCGACTCAAACGTCCTGACAGCCGCGGCGGCGTGCGCACCGAGGCGACTCCCCCCAACAGCCGATCCCAGTCCGCCCTCGGCACTCTTCGGCCCCCCCGCGGCCCGCTCGCGATCCCGCGCAAATACCGCGTCCCCGCGGTCCACCTGCCCCAGCACCCCCCTTCCAAACCCCGCCGCCGCAGCCTCCTGCGTCAGCCGGTAATGCACCCACTGCCCCTGACGCAGCCTCTCCAACAACCCTGCCTCGCAAAGGATCTTCAGATGTCGCGACACCCGCGGCTCGCTCTGCCGGAGCGCCTCGGCCAGGTCCGAAACACTCATCTCCTGCTGCGCGCACAGCCCCAGCAACCGCAGCCGGCTGTCCTCGCCAGCCGCCTTCAGCCACCCCAAAACCGTTTTTGAGTCTGCCGATGTCATTTAATTCAAGAGTTGCACAATTCTTTAATTCTCAGACTAGCACGAAGTTCCGAGTCCAACCAAGCACCCGTCCGCAGTTCGCACGCGAACCCGCAGACCGGCCGGCCGAAGAGCGCAAGAGCACTCCCTCAGCCCATTGGCCGAACTACTATCTCACCAGTAAATCAAATAGAGCCGAAGGGCCCCTTAATGAATCAAGGGCGGCCTATCGCCCTCTCCCGCTCCATCGGCGAACAGCGCCTCGACATCCACCGCGTCAAACCGATACGGCCGATGACAGAACTCGCACGTTACGGTAACGGCGCCCTGCTCCTTGAGCACATCCCGCACCTCGTCCGGCCCCAGCGCGCGAAGCAAGCTGCTCACTCTTCCCTGGCTACACCGACACTCGAACTGCACCGGCGTCCCTTTGAAAAGCCGCATGTCATAGGCCGCAAAGCCTCGCTCGAGCAACTCCTCTACCGGCCGGAGCAGCAGATCGGTGGTGCTCAGCCGTTCAACCCCGCGCTGCGCATCCTCCCAGATCTCTTTCGTATCCGACTCATCGGCATTCACCGGGTCCGGAAGCTTCTGCAGCAGGAACCCCACGCCCCGCTCCCCATCCGCAGCGAGCAACACACGCGTAGGCAGCTGCTCGGACGACGCGAAGTACGTTTCCAGCGAATCAGCCAGGGACGCGCCGGTCAGCGGCACAATTCCCTGGTATCGCGTGTTCTTCTCTTCCGACTCAATAGTGACAATGACCCGCCCTTCGGCCCCCACCAGCCGCCGGAAAGCCGCCCCGCTCTGCGACTCGGCAATGAGCCCGTCGACCGCGGCCTCATCGAAATTCGCCACGGCGCGCAGCCGGAAGTCGTGCGTGCATTGCGCGACGAGCAGCTTCACCGCGCCGTTGCCCTGAAGCTGGAGGGTCAGCGTTCCATTGAATTTGAGAGTGGCCGCGAGGAGAACCGACGCGGCCACGGCCTGCCCGAGCAGCTCGCGCACCGGCTCCGGGTATTCTTTATGAGCGCGCAGCTCCCGCCACGCTCCCTCGAGCCGCACCCAGTGACCTCTAACAGGCCGATTTTCCACAATAAAACGACGAACCTCGTCGCCAGGCTGTGTTCGGGAATTCATGCCCGACACAATGGGGTCGGGGTTCTAACCCTGCAACTTCTTCTTCAGCAGCTCATTCAGTTGCGCCGGATTCGCCTTCCCGCCGGTCGCCTTCATGACCTGTCCCACGAAGAAGCCGAACAGCTTGTCCTTACCCGACCGGTAATCCGCGAGCTGCCCCGGGTTCTTGGCCATCACGTCCTCGATGGCCCGCTCGATAGCCGAGCTGTCCGTGATCTGCTTGAGGCCCTTCTCTTCAATAATGGCGTCGGCACTCGATCCGCTCGCCCACATCGCCTCGAAGACCTCTTTGGCGATCTTCCCCGAAATCGTCTGATCCGCGATCCGCTTCACCAGCCCTGCCAGCCGCGCGGCCGGCAGCTTTCCTGCGCCCGCGCCCGCCGTCGCGCCGCCCGCCACCGCCCCAATCTCCAACCCATCCTTATTCAACGCGGCCGCCAGCTCCCCCATCACCCAGTTGGCCGCCAACTTAGGCTCACCAGGCACTTCACGGGCAACGTCCTCGTAATACGCAGCCAGCTCACGGCTTGCCGTCAGCACGCCAGCGTCATACACCGACAATCCATACTCCGACGCAAACCGCGCCGCCTTCTGATCCGGCAACTCCGGCAGCGTCGCCCGCACACCCGAAATGAATGTCTCATCGAGCACCACGGGCAACAGGTCCGGAT
>DATBCZ010000038.1:0-5149 GCA_036270175.1 Steroidobacteraceae bacterium
CGGCTCTTCGGGCAGCCGCGGCCTGCAGAGCTGCATCCCTTTCGGGAATTTCACGCCGGGACGCGCCATGCGATCGCTACGCCGGGCGACGTGCTGTTCCATATCCGGGCGCGACGCATGGATCTGTGCTTCGAGCTCGCGACGCAGATCATGGAGCGCCTCGCGGATGCCGCCTCGCCGGTGGACGAGGTGCACGGCTTCCGTTACTTCGACGATCGCGATCTCATGGGCTTCGTCGACGGGACGGAAAACCCACAGGGCGAACTCGCGCGCGACTCGACGATCATCGGTGAGGAAGATCTCGCCTTCGCCGGTGGCACCTATGTCATCGTGCAGAAATATCTCCACAACCTCACGAGCTGGAATGCCCTTTCCACCGAGGCCCAGGAGCTCATTATCGGGCGCAAGAAGCTGTCCGACATTGAACTGGATGAATCGGTCAAGCCGACCTGCGCGCACAGCGCCCTGACCGTGATCGAGGAGAACGGCAAGGAGGTCAAGATCCTGCGCGACAACATGCCGTTCGGCCGGGCCTCGCAGGGCGAATTCGGAACGTATTTCATCGGTTACAGCCGCTCGCCGCGCACCATCGAGCAGATGCTCGAGAACATGTTTGTCGGCAGGCCCCCGGGAAACTATGACCGGATACTGGATTTCAGTACGGCCGTAACGGGCAATCTGTTCTTCGTGCCGTCGGCTACCTTCCTGGATGACGTGGCAGACCCGTCGTCGGAGGCCGCGACGACCTCACCTTCAACTGCGTCGGTGCGCGATGGTTCGCTCGGCATCGGCTCGCTCAAAGGAAACAATCCCCATGAATAATTTGCATCGCGAACTGGCGCCTATTTCGGACGCCGCCTGGGCCGAGATCGAGGAAGAGACTACGCGGACCCTCAAGCGATACCTCGCCGCGCGGCGTGTTGTTGACATGCCCGCCGCGGGTGGCGTCGGACTCGCGGCCGTCGACACCGGGCACCTGAGCAAAATCGCGGCCCCCGCGGACGGCATCCTGGCGAGGCTGCGTGAATCGAAGCCGGTCGTGGAGCTTCGGGTTCCGTTCGAGCTGTCCCGCGAGCAGATTGACGATGTCGAGCGCGGGGCGGAGGACTCAGATTGGCAACCGGCAAAGGATGCCGCGAAAAAGATCGCCTTCGCCGAGGACGGCGCAGTCTTCGGGGGGTACGCGGCTGCTCACATCGGCGGCATCCGCCAGGAGACCAGTAACCCGATCATGACGCTCCCGGCAGATGTACGCGATTACCCCGACGCGATCGCGCAAGCGTTGACCCAATTGCGACTCGTTGGCGTCAACGGTCCCTACTCGGTTCTGCTCAGCGCCGATGCCTACACTTTGTTGTCGGAAACCCGGGACCACGGCTACCCGGTGCTCGAACACGTCAAACGGCTCGTCAACGATCAGATCATCTGGGCTCCGGCCATTGCGGGCGCATTCGTACTGACCACCCGGGGCGGCGATTTCGAATTGTCCCTCGGACAGGATGTCTCGATCGGCTACTCGAGCCACTCGGACACGGCGGTGCGGCTGTATCTGCAGGAAACGTTTACGTTTCGGGTTCTGACAACCGAGGCGGCCGTGGCATTGGCACCGCCGGCCGCGGGCTGACGCATCTATCGCAAGTTAGTGGGACTCAACGTAACGTTTCACCTTCTCGAGGTAGGAGGCTCGTCGCGACTCGTCCAACCACGCTACCGTGAATGCGTTGCTGACGAGTTGCACGATTTCCTCGCGCGTCAGGCCACCCTCTTCCTGTAACGCCTGCAAATTCTCATTCATGTAGGCACGGAAATAGGCCGGGTCGTCAGAGTTCACGGTGGCCCGCATACCGAGCGCCAGCATGCGTCGGATCTCGGCGGCGGTCAGGCTCTGCACCACAAAACGGTTGGAGACCGGGCAGACGGTGAGACCCAGGCCCCTCTCGGCAATCGTCGCGCACAATGCGGGATCTTCCAGGGAGTTCACACCGTGATCGATACGATCCACACCGATGGTGTGGAGACACTGTTCGATGTGGACGAGCGTGTTCTCCTGGTTCACATCACAGTGCATCGTGAGGCGGTAGCCGTGCTGGCGCGCTTTGCGAAACACCTCGGCAAACTTCACGGGTGGGTTGCCTTTCTCGTCTGAGTCGAGCCCCACGCCGACGATCCAGTGTTTGAAAGGGAGCGATTCCTCCAGGGTGAGCATGGCGGACTCAGCGCTCATGTCACGCAGGAAACAGAGGATGAGTTGCGTGTCGACTCCAAGCTCAGATGCGGCGCGCTCCTGGGCACGCCTGATGCCACGAATCACCGTGCCGAATGGCACACCGCGCGAGGTGTGCGCCTGGGGATCGAAAAACATCTCGGCATACAGCACCCGCTGTTGCGCCGCTTTGGCCAGGTATTCCCAGGTGAGCTGGAAGAAGTCGTCTTCCTCGCGCAACACTTCCATGGCCTTGTAGTAAATGCGTAAGAACGACGGCAGGTCGTGGAAGTCGTAGGCCTTCAGCAACTCCTCGACCGTCGCGTACTCCAGCGCGACGCCGTTTTTTCTGGCGAGTTCGAAACTCAGCTCCGGCTCGAGGGTGCCTTCGAGGTGTACGTGGAGTTCTGCCTTGGGCAGGTGGGCGATGAAGTCGTTCATTGGGAGTACCCTCGAGCCGGAAGGGGTGAGCCTATTTCGCGGCCGCTTTCGCTTTGGCGCTCGTCTTCTGTGCCAACACCACTTCAACCTCCACCAACACGCCGGCGGAAGCCAGGCCCGCGACCTGCACGGCCGAGCGGGCCGGTAAGTTGGGTTGCTGGGGGGTGCCGAAGAACTGGGTGTAGGCGTCCATGAAGCCCTTGAAATCCATTTTCCCGGTGGCGGGATCGCCGACCAGGAAGACGTTCATTTTCACGACGTCGCCAAAGGTGAGGCCCATATCCTTCAGAGAGGCTTCCATTTTCTGGAACGCCGACATGGCCTGCGTCTTCGTATCACCCCAATACTCGGGGGTGCCCTCTTTCGCCTGTGGGTTGGCGGGTGAGGGGGTGAAACCGCTGTGGAAGATCAGCTTGAAGCCGGCGGGGATCTCCACCGCGCGCGCGATCGGAAACGTGCTGCCGATTGGGTAGCGGACGATACCGGGCGCGTCGGCGGCGACTGCGGGGGCCGCTGTAACAATAGCGGACATCGCCATGACGGCGGCGACCGCTGCACAGGCACTCTTCATGCCATTCTCCTTTGGAGTTGATTGTCGAGGTTGCAGGCTCCCGGAGAGTTTAGCGCCGCGGGAGGGTATTGATATAGGCGACGACGTCTCTGATGGCGGGCTCGTCCGCCAAATGCAGAGGGAGGCGGTGCGGTAACCGCAGCGGGACTGCCGGAAAACTGTCGAGTACTTCACGTTGCCGCACTGCATTCGACCTAATCAATTGAATTAATGAGGACTATGGCGCGGCCAAGGTCTCAAGTCCTGCGCTATCGTTTTAACGATGAGTACTGTGGAAAGATTCTGCAGAGCCGCCCCGCGGCCCAAGCACCAGTCGACATGACAACAAGAAACGACTTGCAAGCGGAGTGGGGAACGCTTTTCGGCGCGCTATCGGACGCGTTTGCCTCCGGCAACCGGGATGCCTTCATCGAAACTCTCGATCGCCTGGGTGAAGCGCGGGAAGTGGCGTTGTACCAGGAGCTGCGGGAACTCAGCGGCAGCCTGCGCTTCGCGCTCGACCAATTCCGGTTGGATTCACGTCTCGCGACGCTTGCCGGAAAGGACGTTCCGGACGCACGAGTGCGGCTCGATCATGCGCTGAAGTTGACCGAAGACGGGGCTCATCGCACGTTGGATCTCGTCGAGCGCTCCTGTCCGCTGGCGGATCACACCGCGAAACATGCTGGTGCTCTCGTTGCATCGCTGCGAGCTGTTCGTGGCGATGTCACGGGAGTTACGCCGCTCGACAAAGTGCTCGGGCAGGTCGCCGAATTTCTGGCCATTGCCCAACGGGACAGCGACACCGTAAGGGCCAATCTTACGGAAGTGCTGATGGCGCAAAGCTATCAGGACCTGAGCGGACAGATCATCCGCGGAGTCATAACGCTGGTTGGAGAAGTGGAGCGGACGCTCGCGCACTTTGCAGCCCTGGCGGGTGGACCTCCGGTGAAGGCCGCGGGAGCGGCACCCGTCGAGGCGACGACTTCGGCACAAGGGTTCGGGCCGGCCGTGCCCGGTTTAACCCGGGATGCGATGGGTGAGCAAGGTGACGTGGACGCGTTGCTGGCTGACCTGGGGATGTGACAGGCACTCGTGGATTCGGTGATCGTTCCGTTGTGTGCCGGTCCCACGCCAGTACAGTAATCCCCTGTACGGATCTGTTGTGGCGGTTGGTCGTCGCGGTTAAGCGCTATAGTGACCCGGAGAGTGACGCGGGGAGCTGTAGATGGCCAAATCAATACTGTCATTGAGTCTGGACGAGCTCGAGCGAACGGCGGAATTCGTGCATGAAGTCGTGGCGCCGACCCCGCAGTATGCGTGGCCGAAGCTGCGCAAGCGCGCCGGCTGCACCGTCTGGGTAAAGCACGAGAACCACACTCCCACGAGTGCCTTCAAAGTCAGGGGCGGACTCGTCTACCTCGATCGACTCGCCAAGCGGTTGCCGGGAGTTCCGGGCGTCGTCTCGGCTACCCGCGGCAATCACGGTCAATCTATCGCCTTCGCGGCTGCACGCGCGGGTATCCCAGCGGAAATATACGTGCCTTTCGGGAACTCGCCGGACCAGAACTCAGCAATGGCAACTTTCGGCGCGAAGGTCGTCGAGGTGGGTAAGGATTTCGATGAGGCGAAGCACGCGGCTCAGCGTGCGGCGCAAGAGCGCGAGTTGCACTTTGTTCCGTCGTTCCACCGCGACCTCGTGTTGGGAGTCGCGAGCTATGCGCTGGAGTTTTTCCGTGCGGCGCCCAAGCTCGACACGGTGTATGTGGGTGTTGGTATGGGATCCGGGATCTGTGGGTTGATCGAGACTCGCGATCTGCTCGGGCTAAAGACGGAGATCGTGGGTGTGAGCGCGGTTAATGCGCCGGCCACTTCGAAGTCGTTCGCTGCGGGTGCGCCGGTAACGACGGCGTCTGCCCTCACCTTCGCGGATGGGATCGCCACGCGTGAGCCCA
>DATBCZ010000039.1:0-15530 GCA_036270175.1 Steroidobacteraceae bacterium
GGATGGTGATTTTGCGGTTTAGCCCTAAAATAGGGGTATGTCCAACCTGAAAGGTATTCCTGTCGTCGAGGAAGCGACGCGGGCGCGCAGTGGCGAGAAATACGTTACGGCGCAAGGGTTTACGGCTATTCGTGACGGCATCAAGGCGCAGGGTGGCGCGACCGTCAGGACTCCTCTGTCCGGCAAGCCGGCCTGGCTCAGAGCCAGGGCGCCTTCTGGCGCGGGTTTCCAGGGCGTCAAAGCCATCGTTAAGGAGCATCGGCTCGCTACGGTGTGCGAGGAGGCGAAGTGCCCGAACATCGGTGAGTGCTGGAACGCCGGTACCGCCACCATCATGCTCATGGGCGCCGTGTGCACGCGGGCCTGCCGCTTTTGCTCGGTCGATACGGGCAATCCGCATGGGTGGCTGGACTCTGATGAGCCGGCGAACGCGGCGCACACTGTTGAGTTGATGAAGCTCAAATACGTTGTGCTGACTTCCGTGAATCGGGACGATTTGGCGGATGGCGGCGCGGCGCATTACGCGGCGTGTATTCGTGCCATCAAGGAGCGTAACCCGCACACGGCCGTGGAGGCGCTGACGCCTGACTTCCAGGGAGTGCTGCAAGATGTTGAGGTTGTCGTCGACTCGGGGCTCGAGGTGTTTGCTCAGAATATCGAGACGGTCCGCAGGCTGACGCATCCGGTACGTGATCCGCGCGCCGGCTATGAGCAGACATTGCGTGTGCTCGAGCATGCCAAGCGTCATAAGCCGAGCGTTCTGACCAAGAGCAGTTTGATGTTAGGGCTGGGCGAGACCGAGCAAGAGGTCGATGAGACGCTCGATGATCTGCGTGCGGTAGGGGTGGATATCGTCACACTGGGGCAGTATCTGCGGCCGACGCACAACCACCTGCCGATCGAACGGTTCGTCACGCCAGAGGAATTCGATAGCTTTCGCGCGAGCGCGTTGGCTAAGGGGTTCCTGGAGTGTGTGTCAGGGCCGCTGGTGCGTTCGAGTTATCGGGCGGAGCAGGCGCTCAACAGGAACAATGCGGGGTTGGATAACCGCAGCCTGGCGAAGTGAGCGACGGGGGCGTCAACATCGCCGATCCCGCGGCACAAGGTCCTGCGCTTGGCCTTGCCGCTGCCGCCGAGGGCGCGATAGGAACTGCGGGTGCTACCCGCGCCGGTAAAATTCCGCCTGGCGTCCCACCACCTGTCGTCCGGCGGCTGGGGCTTGTTGAGTACGAGCCGACTTGGCGGGCGATGCAGCGCTTTACCGATGAGCGCGGGCCGGCGACGCCGGATGAAATCTGGTTTCTCGAGCATCCGCCTGTGTTCACCCTCGGCATGAATGCCAGCGCTGCTCATGTGTTGGCGCCGGGTGATATTCCGGTGGTGCAGATCGATCGCGGGGGGCAGGTGACGTATCACGGGCCGGGGCAGCTCGTCGTTTATCCTCTCATCGATTTGCGTCGCTCGGGGTTGGGAATCCGTGATCTGGTGACCGCGCTCGAGCGGAGTGTCATCGACCTGGCGGCGGAGTATGGCGTGACGGCAGAAGCTCGGCGTAGCGCGCCCGGCGTCTACGTTGAGGGCAGAAAGCTGGCGAGCGTCGGTATCCGTGTTCGCCGGGGCGCGAGCTATCACGGGCTCGCAGTGAATGTGAGCCTCGATCTGGAGCCCTTCGGGCGGATCAACCCGTGTGGTTACGAAGGACTGCAGATGACGCGGCTGGCGGATCTCGGCGGGGCGGCGGCGGTTGGCGTTGCGGTTGACGCGCTCGAGCCGCATCTCCTGCGGGCGTTAGGGTTTGCCTGACGTAACCAGGCGCGGCGCCGTTGCGCGGTCGCGGGTAGCCGGCGCTTAAGCCTGTTTGACCCGTCGGTCGTCGCGCGGGCGGCAGCTTCGGTCCCGCTATCTTTCGGGCATAAGGCCATAACCCCTCTGTTACCGGTGGCCGGCTACAATCAGGCCCGATTTACCGGAGTGGGACTCGATGAAATCTAAGAAGTGGCTGCCGCGGGCGGCGTCGGCGTTGCCGCGGATGGTGGGGTTTGTTGCGGCGGCGATCGTTGGGGCGGTGGTGTTTGGCGCGTCCGTTGCGTCGGCTGCTGAGGTGACGCTCCGCAATGTTTCGTACGATCCGACACGCGAATTCTACGTCGACTACAACGCCTCGTTCGTCAAATACTGGAAGGCGAAGACGGGTCAGGATGTCGTCGTCAACCAGTCCCACGGGGGATCGGGCGGACAGGCGCGCGCCGTCATCGACGGCTTGCAGGCCGATGTTGTGACGCTGGCGCTCGCGGCTGACATCGACGCGATTGCGGGACAGGGCAAGCTACTGCCGATCAACTGGCAGAGCCGCTTTCCGGATAACAGCTCGCCCTACACGTCGACCATCGTCTTCCTGGTGCGCAAGGGAAATCCCAAGGGAATTCGCGATTGGAGCGATCTAGTGAAACCGGGTGTGTCGGTCATCACGCCCAATCCGAAGACCTCGGGCGGCGCGCGTTGGAATTATCTGGCCGCGTGGGCCTGGGCGCTGAAGCAACCGGGCGGTAATGCCGCAACGGCCAAGGATTTTGTGCGCAAGTTGTACAAGAACGTGCCTGTGCTCGATGCGGGCGCACGCGGTGCGACGACCACATTTGTACAGCGTGGGCTCGGCGACGTGTTGATCGCCTGGGAGAACGAGGCGTTTCTGGCGATCAAACAGTTAGGTAGCGACAAGCTGCAGATCGTGGTTCCCACGGTGAGTGTGCTGGCGGAGCCGCCGGTCGCGGTGGTGGACAAGGTCGTGCTGCGGAAGGGGACGCGGGAAGTGGCTACGGCGTACCTGCAGTACCTGTACAGCAAAGAAGGGCAGGAGATTATCGCGCGGAATTATTACCGGCCGCGAGATCCTGACGTCGCCGCGAAGTATGCCACTCAGTTTCCGAAGTTGAATCTTGCGACTATCGCAGACTTCGGAGGGTGGGCAAAGGCGCAGCCGGAGCACTTCGGTGAGGGCGGCGTGTTCGACCAGATCTACGCGCCATAATTTTATTGGCCGAAAGTCGCCTGCGGCGCTTTCGGCGGACGGGCGAAGCACTTCGATTTGGCGGCCGGCAAAAAGCGTGGTTTTTGCCGGCGTGCACCAGTACGCCGCGCTGGAGGAGTCGGTCAGTCGCACTTATGGACGTTGCGTCGCGAGGGGGTCACGCGCGGCGCACGGCGAACATTGGTTTTACGGCAGGTGTTACTAGGTGGTGCGCGAGGCGTTCTGCGTGGCCGCGTAGCTCCTGGGCTGCGGTGCATTCCCAATGGTCGGCGCGCAACATGGGGCCGATGTAATACAAGTTGCTCGCGACGCGGTTGCGTGAGTCGATGACGGCGCCGTGGGTGCCGGTTCGTAGTCCCAATCCGAGTGTATCGGGTGCTGCCAGGCCCTGACTCAACAGCGAGCGCATGAGGGGATCGCGTGAACGCATGGGGTTGTAGTCGGCGCCCGTGCAGTTGATCACGCGGTCGACGAGCATCGTCTGGATCTCGTCGCTGCCGCGAGCGCGCCAGCTCACGCGAACCTTCTCGCCGACGAGCTCAAAATTCAGAAGGCGGCCGGCGTGGACATGGAGCTTCTCGTCCTGTTGCAACTGATCGAGCTTTGCCAGCGTCTGCTGGGGGAGCCGGTGTCGGTGCACGTCCCAGTAAGGGCGGGCATGGCGCAGGAATCGTTTCCGCTCGCGAGTGGGCAACCGCTGCCACAACGAGGGTGCGAGGTTCCGGACGCGCGTAATCGCTTCGCGCCAATCGCCACCCCGGCGCTGCACGTCGTCGGTTAGTTCGCGCACCGTGTGAAGTAGGCGTCGTGCGGAGAATGAAGCCGCACGCAACAAGGTGGCGTCATCGCCGTCACAGCCGGCAGCGTGACGGAACGCCGTTTGTGAAGGCGGGATCATCCCGTGGCGTGAGATAGCGTGAAAGGTTACCCCGTCGTTCGCCGCTTCGCTTCCCGCGATGACGGTATCCGCCATGGTGAGACCTGTGCCGATGACGAGCGCTGTTTCCCCTGGCTGCAACGCCAGCGGTGAGTTCCAGGGGTCCGACACGTAACGCGGGGAGTCGCGTAACGACTGTGTCCCCGGCAGATTTGCGGGAGGCGGATTGCCGAGCGCGAGCACTACGTCGTCAGCGACAAAGGAAGTCCCGTCGTCGAGTTCGATTCTAAACGGCGATGTGCCGCCTGTGCGTTCGATCCCGCAGACTTCGCCACGTACTTTGTGGAGTTGCACGTGGGAGGGTGACGCAGTCTCTGCCTCCAGAAGCACAGACTCGAGATATTCGCCGTACAGGGCGCGCGGCAGGAAATCGTCCTCGGTCGCGTCCGGCAGCTGACGCTGCGCGAACTTCAAGAATTCCAACGGATCGCTGGAGTTCATGGACATGCGGCCGGCGGGGACATTCAACAGGTAGGGATGCGACCGCTCGGCGTAGGCCGCGCCGCGAGCCATGCGCGGAGCGCGATCCACGAGCACGATACGAGACGGCCGCCAGTAGGAGAGCCGTAGCAGATTGATGGCGACTGCGGCACCGCTGAAGCCGGCACCGACAATAACGATGGTTCGAGGTAAACGGGTCACGAGCGAATCTTCCGTGGCTGCTGTGAGGGGCAGACTAGCGGAAGACCGATATCAAGCCAGTAGCGCTAAGGTGACATCTCGTGGGTATTTTGTTACCGGCGCTGTAGGACGGGGCCTTAATCCACTACTAGCTTATAACCCGCCCCCGAAGCGGTCTGCAGAAGCTGGGGCGTGGCGGGGTCTACCTCGATTTTCTGCCTCAACCTGTGCACGAGCTGCTTGAGGAGCTGGCGGTCGCCGGAATTCCGGTGACCCCAGACCTGGATGAGCAGCCGATCGGAGCTCACGGTGTGCCCCGCGTTCGCCAGTAGCATCTGCAGCAGGCGAAGCTCCAGCTTCGTGAGCCGCACGGGCTCCGCCTGCGCGATTTGCACGGTGTGCTCCTCGATGTCGAGGGTGATGCGGCCCGCTGCGAGGGGTGCTGCGTTCTCCATCCCTGCGCGCCGTAGAAGCGCCTTGATCCGGGCCAGCAGCGTTCGCGGACTGAACGGCTTGGTCAGAAAATCGTCGGCCCCCAGCTCGAGCGCACGAACGAGGTCCTCCTCTTCGCCGCGGACGGTCAGCATGATGACCGGCACGCGTGAGCGCCTGCGGATCGCCTCGCACACCTGGAAGCCGCTCATGCCGGGCATGTTGATATCGAGTACCACCAGATCGGGCGATTCGTTCTCGAACGTCTGCAGCGCACTCGGGCCGTCGCCGGACTTGAGGACGAGATAACCCGCCTGCGTGAGCGTAAATCCGATGAGCTCGCGCAGATCGCGATCGTCATCGGCGATCAGCATCTTCATGCTGTCACCTCTGTTGGCAGTGTAATGATGAATCTCGTGCGCCCCTGCTCAGTGCGCACCATGGAGATCGTGCCCGCGTGACGATCGATGATCGACTTCACGATCCATAGACCCAGACCGAGGCCGCCGGGTTAGGGCTCTTCTCCCGAGCCGCGTTGAAAGCGCGCGAATATCGCTTCACTTTCGCCAGCCGCAGGTCCGGGACCCTCATCCTCGACCCACGCTATTACGTGTCCGTCGCCAGCCTCGGCGCCGATACGCACCATACTGTCTTCCGGAGCAAATTTGTTGGCGTTTGCCAGGAGGTTCACGAATACCTGCGTCAGTCGCGGCAGGTCGCCTTCGATATAAGGCAGACCCTCTGGAAGCGTCACTTCCAGCGTCTGCCGGCGCAGCGTGAGCAGTGAGCCGATTAAGGCCTGGGCGTCGTCTATGACCTCTGCGAGGTCGACACTCTGGTGACGGATGTTGAGCTGTCCGGATTCGATGCGCACGCTCTCGAGGAGATTGTCGATGAGGCGCGTCAGCCGTAGCGCGCCGCGCTCGAGTGACAGGACGAGTTCCTTCTGCTGCGCCGGCTGCAACGTTTCCATGCCTTCCAGCAGGAGTTCGATGGAAGCGAGCTGTGCCGCCAGCGGTGTCCGGAACTCGTGCGAGATGTTTGCCAGCACGGTATCGCGTGCGCGGCGGACGGCTTCGAGCTCCGTCTCATCGCGAATGACCTGCACTTGCAGGCCGTCGACGATGCCGGAACTCGTGATGACCGTTGTGCGCGCGTCGGTCGACGCCGCCTGGAGATGCTCGACTGCTTTAGCGCTGTTGTTGGTGCGAGCCTGCAGGATAGGGCATTGATAATCGCAGGGCCGGCGTCCGTCTTCGTTACGTGGTTTGAGGACGTCGCCGCAGAAGTGCCCAACCGCCTGCTCCGGAGTTACTCCCAACAGCCGGGCGGCCTGCGGGTTGAGGTATCGGATGATCCGATCCTTGTCGACGGCGTATACGCCCTCGACGATGCCACCGAGTACGGCCTGCGCTTCGGCTTCCCGTCGCCGCAAAGTACCTGTCAGATCGACGAGGTTACGGCGCATGTCTTCCATCGTTCGAGCGAGAGCGCCGACTTCGGCGGCGCCACCCGGCGGGATGGACGCCGAGAAATCCCCTTGCCCAAGCCGTACGGCGGCTTCGGTGAGCGCTTTCACGGGCCCGGCGATCAACTCGCTGAGAATCACACCGGCGAATACCGCCAACACCGCGAGAATCAGAGCGGTAACCAGTAGCTTGTGGGTGAGGTGGCTCGACGACGTGTCGATGGCCGCAGTCGGCAGCAGTACTTCGATGAGAGCAATCGCCTCACCCGTCGAGGCGAAGACCGGCACGCAGGAGGCGTAGACACCTTGCGCGTTGATTCGCTGAACGGCCGAGCGGCCGTCGGCGAGGGCGGCGGAGTAAAGCGGGGTGAACGCGTTGACCGGGTCGTTAGTGAACGAGCGATAGTCGATGAGCTTTACTTCGAGCCCGACCTGCTGCGTCAAGGCACGCGCGAGCTTGTCGTTCAACAGACGGACGACGAAGACGCGAGAGCCCTCGGTGTCACCGAGTGACGCAAAGGCTCCGAGCACCGGTGTACGGATGTTCGAGGGGAGCGCCATGAACGTGGCTCCCTGCTCCGTGCTGTCCGTTACGATGCCCTGCCAATCCAACGGAGGCCCGCTCTGCGTCGTCAGTTGCGTGCCCGAGAAAACAGAGCAGCCGTCCATGCCGCCTGTTTCGCAGGCACGGCGGAGAATCGGCGGAATCGCGTCAGTGCGCCCCTGCGACAGAAGACGCTGCAGGGTCGGCTGTTCCGCCAGCACCCGGGCGGCCGTACCTGCATCTTCAACCATGCGACGCAGATCCTCGCGTGCCATGGCGCCGGCCAGTTGTACGCGGGCTTTTCCTTGATCGTCCGCGAGGTCACGCAGCATCCCGATCGCGGAGTAGGAAATACCACCACCCACGAGAAGTACGATCGCGACGTGAATTGCGACGAGCCACCAGCCGAGGCTCGTCTTGCCCGGATCGGGCCATAACGTGCTCCACAGCTTTTTGAGACGCTCGAGCATTCTGGTTACCGCCGCCGATACCCCGTGCGTTCCACCAGAGTCTTGACGACGAGGGTCACGACAGCAAGCAAGGTGAGAATGGAGGCCACTGCGAATGCGCCGACGAAGTTGTACTCGTTATAGAGAATTTCAATATGCAGGGGCATTGTGTTCGTGACCCCCCGGATGTGTCCTGACACCACCGAGACCGCGCCGAATTCGCCCATCGCGCGAGCGTTACAGAGAATCACGCCATACACGAGACCCCAGCGGACCTTGGGAAGCGTCACACTGAAGAATGTGAGCCAGCCACCGGCTCCGAGGGTGATGGCGGCTTCCTCCTCGTCGTTGCCCAACTGTTGCATGAGAGGGATCAGTTCGCGTGCCACGTACGGAAAGGTTACGAACATGGTCGCGAGAATGATTCCGGGGAGCGCGAAGATGACGCTGATGTCATGGTCCTGAAACCAGGGTCCGAACCAACCGCGTAATCCGAAGAGCAGTACGAAAATCAGACCGGAGATCACCGGAGAGATGGCCAGCGGCAGGTCGATGAGGGTAATCAGGAAGCTCTTGCCGCGGAATTCGAACTTGGCAATGGCCCAGGATGCAGCCAGGCCGAACACGGTGTTGAGGGGTACCACGACCAGCGCGGTGATCAGCGTGAGTTTCAAGGCGGCAGCCGTGTCCGGATCCGCGAAGCTCGCGAGGTAGGCGTGTATACCCTTCTCGAGCGCCATCACCATCAGGGTCGCAAGTGGCGCGAGCAGCAGCGCGGCCAGGAATAGCAGCGACAGCCCTATGAAGAGCCAGCGCACCAGCGTGGTCCTGATCGACGTACCGCCCGGCCGTGTGGCGATCTCTTCGAAAGCCGATAATTGTGGGACGGCTGCCATTAGCGTGCCGACTGGATGTGACGCCGCCGGCCCCAGGCCTGCAGCAGGTTGATGGTGAGCAACATGACGAAAGAGATCACGAGCATGACGAAGCCGAGTGCGGCGGCGCCCTTGTAGTCGAATTCCTCGAGGTGAATCACGATCAGCAGGGGTGTGATCTCCGTCTTCATCGGTAGGTTGCCGGCGATGAAGATAACCGAGCCGTACTCGCCCACCCCGCGCGCGAACGCGAGGGTGAACCCCGTCAGGAGTGCGGGCAACACGGTGGGTAGGATGATGCGGCGGAAGACGTAGAAACGTCCCGCGCCGAGGGTCTCTGCGGCGTCTTCGAGATCACGCTGCACTTCAAGCAGCGCAGGTTGCACGGATCGTACGACGAATGGCATGCCTATCAGGGTCAGTGCGACCGTGACACCGATCCAGGTGTAGGCCACTTTGATGCCCATCGGCTCCAGGTACTGTCCTATCCAGCCGTTCTGCGCGAAAACCGTTGTCAGTGCGATGCCCGACACCGCCGTTGGCAGGGCGAAGGGCATGTCGATCAGCGCGTCAATGAGCTTGCGGCCCGGGAATTCGTAGCGGACCAGCGTCCAGGCGATGATGAAGCCGAACACCAGGTTGATTGTGGCGGCGAGGAAGCTCGCGCCAAATGAGAGACGGTACGAGCCGATGGCGCGGGCGCTGAACACGACGTGGAGGAAGTCGGCCCAGTGCATGGAGGCGGTCATGAGGATGAGCGCGGCCAGGGGCAATAATACGAGAGCGCTCAGGAAGAACGTCGTGAAACCAAATGTCAGACCGAAGCCTGGGAGCACGTTTGGTTGGCGCAGGGCCATTAAACGCGAACTCCCCGGCGCTCGGTGCCGATCAATGTAGGGGCCTCGCAGCTTTGCGCGATGCCCCTGGAAGTTGCGTGCAGCGTACGGGAGTGGCTCACTGCGTCACGCTTTCTTGCTCGCGCCGGACGATCAACACCGGCCAGCGCGCGGACTCCAGCAGCGAGCCGAAGCGCTCGACCAGCCGTGCGACTTCGCACACGCCGAGAATCAGCATCTGTCCGGGGGTTTCCCCAAGCTGACGCGCGAGCTCGTGCGACACTTCGCCGAAGCGCAGCTCGGTGCGCATTTCCAGGCCGTGTACGGCTTGCGCCTCCGAACGCGCATCTAGCAGAGCGCGCATTCCGTGGGGGCGGCTCGCTGTCGGCGTCATGTTCGGCATGATGCCGACGTACACGGCTTCGGCCGACACGTGTCGGAGCACGCTAGCCGACACTGCAAGCGTCGCACTCCTTACAGCCTCATCAGCCCAGTGAATGAGGACTCGCTGCGGAGGTGAGGCATTCATCGGCAGGACGAGAACCTCGTCGGCGCCGCGCTTCAACAACCACTCCGCCTGGTGTGCAACGTCGGGTTGCGAGGCTATGACGGTCGTGCCGGGAAATAACGCACCCTCGCCGCACTCGGCGTTAGGGACTCCCAACATCGGCTCAACCCGAGCGGAAATTCGCGTCTTCATGCGCGAAGCGAGCTCCGCGAGCAGCGGCTGCTGCGTCAGTGCGACGGTTAGCGCTTCGTTCGGCGCGCAGACAGTGAAACTCGACAGCGGTGTTGGCAAAACGTGCACGCGACGGACGCCGATCGCAACGGTCTGCCCGTGGATCACCTGGAATGCGCGTTGCTCATGTTGTGTGCGAGTTACTTCGAGATACGGGTTGTCATCACCGTTGGAGTAAGCAAGCGCCAGTGCCTCGGGTCCACCTTCAAGGCGAATCCGCATGCGTTCGAGTGCCCCGGTGAACAGGATCTCATCCACCGCGCCGCGGGCTAGATAACCGGACGTCAGTGTTTCCCTGGTTGGAGCAACCTCGATTTCCTCCGGCCTCACTACGGCGACGACCTCGTGTTCACGCGCTCCGTGTATTGGGGCCGCGGCGCGCGCGCTCACAGGGCGCTCGCCAAATCGGATGCCTTCTTTTGTCTGTCGCGCGAGTATCAGATTCGCGGCGCCGAGGAAGGTGGCCACGAAGCGTGTCGCCGGACGCGTGTAGAGCTCGTTCGGCCGACCCATCTCGAGCAGGCGGCCGTGATTCATCACGCCGATGCGGTCCGCTAGCGCGAAGGCCTCTTCCTGGTCATGTGTGACGAGCACTGTCGTAATGCCGAGCTCGCGTTGTACCTGGCGGATGGTCCGGCGCAGCTCTTCACGGATTTTGGCGTCCAGTGCTCCGAAGGGTTCGTCCAACAGCAGAACCTCGGGCTTATGCGCGAGTGCACGCGCTACGGCGACCCGCTGCTGCTGGCCGCCAGAGAGTTGCGCTGGGAGCCTCTGGTCCATGCCTTCGAGGGCGACCAGGCGGAGCAGTTCCTGCCGTCGTTGCCGCCGTTCGCTGGCTTTCACACGCCGTACGCGCAGCGCGAATTCGATGTTTTCGGCGACCGTCATGTGACGGAAGAGCGCGTAGTTCTGGAACACCAGACCGACACCGCGGCCGCGGGCGGCGACGTGGGTGACGTCGCGACCGTGTAGGGCAATCCGGCCGTGGTCCACACCGGACAGGCCGGCCACGGCGCGCAACAGGGTGCTCTTGCCGCTGCCGCTGGGCCCCAGGAGAACGAAGAATTCGCCGTCGCCGATGTCCAGCGAGACATCGTTGACGACCGGAACGCCCTGGTAGCGCTTGGTCACCTGATCGAGGGTGATGGACATATTTTCCGCAAAGGGTGCGACCGCAAAACCGACAATGCTACCGGCCACTGGGCCTTAGCGTCAGTGACAAACGGGTTATAAGGTTATAAGAGCGGACGCTGGCCCCTTGGGGCCGGCCGGTCAGATGATCATGAGAACGCCTTCGGCGGCCTTCAGGTCGGTGGCGAGGGCAATGACCTGTTCGCGGCTCTCGGCGCGGATCATGTAGGAAATCGAGAGGAAATTGCCGTTTTCGCTGAGCCGCTCGGTGACCTGGTCGGGGTCCAGGGTGGGGGCGTGGCGGAGCATGATCGCATGGACGCGGGCGCGGAATTCGTCCGAGGGGCGGCCGACGACTTTGATGGGATAGTCGGTCGGGAATTGCAGGAGGGACGGGGTTTCGGTTTCGTCTACCACGGGGTACCTGACAGCTCGCGCTTGTAGCTTTGCAGTTCGTCGTAGATGCGACGCCATACCGGGCCTGGTTTCCCTGAGCCCACCGGCCGCTCATCGAGGGTGGTCACCGGCTGCACCTCTCGGGTGGACGACGATATCCAGACCTCGTCCGCGGCACGCAGTTCAATCTCGCTCACGGGCGTGGAGAGAAACGGCATGCCTGCCCGCGCTGCCATTTCCTCCATGACGGTGCGGGTCGTGCCGGGGAGAATTTGGTTCGACCGCGGGGGAGTGCGTATCTCTCCGTCGATGACGACATGCACGGCTGAAGAGGAGGCCTCCATCATCTGGCCATCACGCAGGAGGATCGTCTCAACAGCGCCCGCGTCGACCGAGAGTTGGCGTAACAACACATTGGCCAACAATGAAACCGACTTGATGTCACATCGGGCCCAACGGGTGTCGGTCGCGGTCACGCATTTCACACCGCTTGCGAATACGCTGGGAGGCGCGACAGGAAGGGGAGCGCAAAAGGCAAACACGGTGCGGGGGATGTCCGGCAGAGGAGCGTGATTGCGGCCTCGCTCGGCGCCACGGGTCACTTGCCAGTACACATACTGGTCGCCATCGCCGTTGCGGGCGATCAATCGCCCAAGAATCCCGTGCCACTCCTCATGAGTGTGCGGGTCGCGCATCTGCAACTCGTTCAGGCTGCGCGTCATGCGTCCGCGATGTGCTGCGAAGCGGAAGGGGCGGCCGTCATAGACGGGCATGACTTCGTAAGCGCCGTCCGAATACAGAAAACCGCGATCCAACGGCGATATGCGTGCCTCTTCCAGGGGCAACTGCGTCCCGTTCAGGTAACAGATTGGCAACGGATCGGCCATGCCGGTCGCTTTCAATGAGCTAGTGAAACCAGAGCCTGACGCTGTCGCTGGCGCGTGTCCAGAGGCCGCCCGTCGGAACCGCGACAAGGGGCACCAGGGGCGCGCGGGCCACGACTTCTCCACCGGAATCCGTCACCGTGAGCTCGCCAACCTGCTGGCCCGCGGCCAAGGGGGCAATCAACGGCTCCTTGGTGATTTTTGCGGTGGTCGTCAGGCTCGCCGATTGCCCGCGGCCAATAGTGACGACGATGTCGTTTGCAACACCGACGGCCGCGTAGTCGTTTTCAGACTTGTAAACACGCGGCTTCAACACAGTGTCGTGCGCCTTCTTCAGCATCGTGGTCTCGTAAAAAGTGTAGCCGTAACTCAACAGGGCCGAGCTCGCGTCCTCGCGGGCTTTGACACTGGGCGAGCCCATGACGACCGACACGAGGCGCATGCCGTCACGTTTCGCGGAAGTGACGAGGCAGAAACCGGCGCTGTCAGTGTGGCCGGTCTTCAGGCCGTCGACAGTGGGATCGCGGGTGAGCAGTCCGTTACGGTTCTGCTGCTTGATGTTGTTCCAGAGGAACTCATGCATGCTGAACAGTGGGTAGTACTCGGGAAAGTCGCGGATGAGCGCCTTGGCCAGGATGGTCATATCCCGTGCCGTCACATAATGATTCGGTGAGGGAAGGCCGTCGCTGTTCTCGAAGTGGCTGCCTTTCATGCCAAGACGCCTGGCGTACTCGTTCATCATCTGGGCGAATGCGGGCTCGGTGCCGCCGACACGCTCGGCCAGCGCGATGGTCGCGTCATTCCCCGACTGAATGATCATGCCTTTGATCAGGATGTCGACCGGGATCTGGGTGCCGACCTGTACAAAGGTGCGGGAGCCTTCGGCGCGCCATGCGTGCTCGCTGATGGTGACGAGGTCCGCCAGCTTGAGCCGGTTCTCTTTCAGGGCCGTGAAGACCACATAGGAAGTCATGAGCTTCGTGAGGCTCGCCGGCTCCATGCGGTCGTCAGCGTGGTCTTGCGCAAGTACGCGTCCGCTCTGGTAGTCCGAGAGGATGTAGGCGCGTGCGTTGACGTCGGGCGCCTTCGGGATTGGCGCCGCGGCCGCGGCGTGTGCCCGGTCGAGTGTGGAAAGTCCCACGAGGGACAACAAGGCAAGCAGAGCGGTGGACGAGCGAAACATCCGTTGAAATCCCCCGAATTCGCTGCGGAGACAGGCTCCTTGGCGAGTGTGGTTGGCGAGTGTGGTTGGCGATTGGAAGGCGGCGATTCTAGCGAAATTGCCGTGATCGCGCCCGTGTCCGGTTCTCATGAATACTGCGGCAACGCAGTCGCGATTTTTGCCCGGCCGGCGAGCATGGCGATCACCGTCACCAACTCGGCGGGGTTGACGGGTTTGCTGATGTGCACCTGGTATCCGGCGAGCAGGGTGCGCTTGCGATCCTCGTCGCGCGCGAGCGCGGTGAGTGCGATCGCAGGAACGCGTCCCGCGGCTCCGGGCATCGCGCGCATGTCCTTGATAAAGTCGTAACCGTCTCGATCGGGCATGCCGATGTCGCTGACGACGACGCTGACCCCGTGGTTTGCGTCTATTGCCTCGAGCGCTTCAGCAGCCGAGCCTACGGCTACGACCTCTGCCCCACGTTCCTCGAGCACCCGGCGCGCGAGCGTTCGAGCGTCGGCTTCGTCGTCGACAATGAGGACGCATAACCCTGCAAGTGGTGAGGCGTCTTTTTCCGATGCGGCCGAGGCGCAGTCGAGCGGTACCTCGGAAGTCTGGTGGCCTTCCGCGAGTGGCAGGTAAACGATGAACGTCGAGCCCTGGCCCTCTCCGGGACTTTGCGCTTCCACCGTGCCCTGGTGCATTTCGACCAGGCTTTTGACGATGGAAAGTCCGAGTCCCAGACCTCCGTGGCGGCGCGTTGTAGAAGCGTCGGCCTGTCGGAAGCGCTCGAACACGAATGGCAGGAAGCTCGGGTCGATGCCCTGTCCGCTGTCGCTGACACTGATCTCCACGCTGCGGGTCCCTTTGCGATCAACCTCGCGCGCGAAGATCGTGACCATGCCATTCGCAGGGGTGAATTTGATGGCGTTGGTGAGTAGGTTCCACAGAACCTGCTGCAGCCGTCCCGGGTCGCCGTTAACCGGGCGCGTCTGTTCGACCGCGGTGTGCAGGCGCACATTCTTCGCGTCGGCGCTGGGCTTCACTCCGGCAACGGCTGCGTCGATCACGGCCGACAGATCCATTTTTTGCAGTTCCATCGCCAGCTTGCCCGACAGAATCCGGCTCATGTCGAGCAGATCCTCCACCATGCGCGCCTGGAGTTTGGCATTGCGGTCGATGACCTCGACGCCCTGCGACACGGTCCTGGGGCTGCGATCCTGGCGCAGGATGCTGGCCCAGCCCACGATGGCATTCAGGGGAGTGCGTAACTCGTGACTCATGGTCGCGACGAACTCGTCCTTGAGTCGGGTGGCCCGCTCGGCTTCCGAGCGCGCGGCGCGCTCACTGCGGAAGCGCTCGTCAAAGCGCCGGCCGATCAATGCCGCGGCGCCGACGAACAAAAGGCTGAGGAGAACGGTGGCGACGAGGACCCCTTCGCTGGAGAGTCGCGCCCGATACTCGCGCCGCCGATGCACCTCGAGCAACTCACGCTGGTCGGCCTCCAACTCCAGGGCCTCGCGCCGGAAATCCTCCATGATCTGGCGCCCCGTTCCGGTGGTGAATGCGGCCGGTGCTCCGAGATGCTCACCCTTCTGTATGCGGTGAATCGCCTGTTGCATCTCGTCGAGCTTATCGCCGGCAAGTTGCGCCAGGTGACCGATGGCGTCTCCGGTGGACGGCTCGCTGCTGCTCAGACGACGCAACTCGGTCAAAGCGAGGCCGATCTGTGCGATGGCCGCGTCATACTGGTCGAGGTAGGTCGTGTCCTGGGTCAAAAGAAAGCCGCGCTGGTTGGTTTCCGTGTCCGTGAGCGAGGTGTTGAGATCGTGAAGAGTCTGCAGCACATCGTACGAGCGCTGTACCCGGGCGCTCGAATTCGCGAGGACGCTCATTTCGGTGTAGCTCACGAAGCCGATCGCCAGGATCGCCAGCAATGCGCAATAAAACGCCAGTACCCACAGCGGTCGGCGCGGGGGTTGCGACTGGGTTGTATTCGCGCCGGCGTTGCTCATGGGCGCTCCCGTT
>DATBCZ010000040.1:0-4450 GCA_036270175.1 Steroidobacteraceae bacterium
ACAACGGTGTGTCCATGAGCGACGCTATGAGCGGTCGATCGAACTCAACCACTAAAAATCCCCGAGTTTCCAGGTTGGGATACTCAAGGTTAAAGCGGCATAGGCTGCTGTGACATTCACCGGTGATAGTCAGACCAGTGATGGCCAGTGCGGTGCGCCTGACCCGCCGCTCTTCGAGAGGCGTCGCCCAACTGTCATCCCGCTTCTCTCCGTCATAAATCTGGGCGTCGTGAAGACGACAAACTGGGCGGGGTCAGCAGTGCGCGGGGGATGTCAGGGTTTGCGGCCGGTTGGCTTGCCGCGGGTGACGTCCTTGCCATACGGGTCATAGCCGCCGCCCACGTTGCCGGCGCCGCTGTTGCTGCGAGTATTCGCAGTGCCACTGCTGCGAGCGCTGCCCGGGCCGCCGGTACGAGAGTCGCTCGCCTTGCCAGAGGTCGGGCGCCCGTACGGGTCGTAGCCGCCGCCAGAATTCCCGCGCGGGGTGCCCCCTTTACCAGAGGTCGAGCCGCCGTAGGGGTTGTACCCGCCGCCTGAGTCGCGATCCGCTTCGAGGCTCAACTCCTTGTTGGGTTGAGTGTCCTCCACCTTCAGCTCGGGAACCTCCAGGCGCTTCAACAGGCGCGAGGTGCTGTCGATGGCGATGCGACTCGTTTCCTTGATCCAGTCCCAGACGGCATTGCCGCGCTCATCATGAATGACGCGGCCGGACTTGCCGGCAAACTGGTCGGGGGAGCCGGGAGAATTCTGGCCGGTCGGCGCGGGCTTCTCGCCCATAGCCGAAGGTCTCTGGCCTGTTGCCGAGGGTTTCTGACTCACAGCCGGGCCCGGTGCAGGGTGCAACCCCCCTGCAGGGTGCAACCCCTGTGCCGGCGGAAAGGAGCCGCCGGGCCGTGAGCCTGGTTTCGAATTGTGCGAATCACCCATAGATCCCGGTCGCCTCCCGGGACTGAAGTCGGGGACAACCCGGTTTACCTTACTATCGTCTGGCCCGTCGGCTTCGGGGTGCCCTTCAGGACTGTGGGGGTGTTCACAGTCGTGGGCTGTCGGGCATCACACTTTCGCTATTTGCCTACCCGGCGAAAGCGATAGAACGGCTCGTCCTTGCTGCCCTGGATGACATTGCCGTCGGGGTCGTACTGCAGCTCCGCCATGAAAAACTCATTGCCGCTGAGCTCGCCGCGGTACTCGACCTGTACCAGGCCCATCACGGCGTGCGAAGTGGTCTCGCAGTGTTTGGGGTCGCTCTTGCCCGCGAAACGGGTGACTTGGGCGGCTTTCTCCGCCTCCTCTTTACTGAGTTTCTTCGCGCCCTTGACGACCGGCTTCTCCACCGGGTTCCACAGCAGCTCGCAGCCAACGGCCGGCTTCAAGTCCCGCTTTGTCATGCCTTGGAACATGTCAGGATCGTGCGGCCCATCGCGCCAGCGCATCGGCTCGGTGAGGGCATTCACCTGCTCCACGAAGCCTTTATCGGTCTCGGTGAAAACCAACACGCGCTGACTCAGGACACGCAGGTTGTTGTCGGCCGCCGTTTCCTGAATGTAGAAGGCATTCTGTCCGACCGCGACGGACTCGAGCGGAATGACGGCCAGCTCCACCGCATCGTGCGGCGGCCGCACGCCTTTCTCCAGATCCTACTTGGCCTGTAGTGAGTTGTCGTAACTCCCCGGCAACCAGCGCACAAACCGCGCGAAATCGACGTCACGCTGATGCCCACGTTTGACGGCGGCGCAGCCGCTCAGGCACACCGCGGTCACGGCCAAACCGATCATGAAGACGCTACGCTTATCCATACGATGCCCGCCACTGTGCCCGATACGATAATCCCAGGTTCATGAGCCGCTCGAGCAGCTCGTTGTAGGGTACGCCGGCGGCGCCAGCGGATTCCGCGAAATCCTCCGCAGCTTCGAGGTTGGGATTGGCGTTGGCCTCCAGAACATAGACCTCACCGGCCGCGGTGACTCTGAAATCCATACGCGCATAGCCCGACAGGCCGAGCGCACGGTAGATACGGCGCGAGAGCTTGTCGAGGCGGGCGAGTACCGGTGCCGGCAGGTCCTTCGCCTCGTGCGTGGTGATGCCGTACTTCTCCTGGTAGCGCTTGTCCCATTTCACCTTGCGGGTGGCGATGGCGGCGAGCGAGTCCGGCATGGAGCCGAAGACCATTTCCCAGACGGGCAGCCGGGTCAAGCGATCGTTGCCCATGACTCCGACATAGAGCTCACGGCCCTCGATGTACTCCTCGACGAGCGCGTCGGCACCGACCTGCTCGTGCACGAACTCGATGCGCTCCTTGAGTTTCGTCGCATCTTCGACCACGGAGGCTTGCGCGATGCCGAGCGAGGCGTCATCGGAGGTGGACTTCACGAACAACGGGAACCGCAACCGGCGCGGAATGTTTATGCGCACACCACGCCGGAAGACTGTGAAGTGTGGCGTTGGAATGCGGTGATAGGCCAGAAGTTGTTTGCAGAGCGACTTGTCGCGCGAGAGCAGCAGGCCGCGTGGGTTGCTGCCCGTGTAGGGTTGGCGCATCAGCTCGAGAAAGGCGACGACGTGTTGATCGTACGTGACGATGCCGTCAAACTCCTCGAGGAGATTGAAAACAACGTCGGGCTTCCAGTCAGCGATCGCGCTACGCAGATCTGTGAGGCTGTCGAGCACGCCCATGACACGGACTTCGTGTCCGCTGTTGCGCAATGTGGAGGTGACGTCGTACTCCGTACGCCATTGCTCGATCTCCTTTTCGGTGTGACCTTCCAGATTTTCGGGCGGGACCAGACTCGCATGCACAACGACAAGCGTGCGCAGTTTCTTCATAGTGGAAGCAGAGGAGTCTCACCTTGGGAATATAGGCTCGCCAGCCGTTCCAACATCCAGCGCGAGTGGCGCACGGCATCGCGACGGCCGCCGCGCACGTAGAGTTTTAAAGTCTCGCAGCGCTCGATGATGATGCGCAGAATCTGTTGGACGCTGTAGCGTTCCATGGACAGATCGCGCGCGACAGCAGTGGTCAGCGGAATTTTATGGGCGCGCAGCAGTGACGCCGCGCGTACGGCGCCTTTGCGCAGACGCTCGGCACTGAAGATCCGCTTCAGCAGCTCGTCGGCAAGACCGAGCCGGATCTGCCGGTTGTGGGCGAGCTTGCGTCGGTAGTGTTGCGCGAGGGTGCGGGTGTTTTCGTCTATCGGCTCGATCCGCAAGCGATTGCGGACCGGCGGGCGTTGGCCGCGGACGCTCGTCATGAGCTCTTCCACGACACTCAACTTGTTGAGAGCGGGCCATTCCGCGTAGCTCTTGCGCCAATCGGATTTGGGCTTCAGCCATACCGCGAAGGTCTCGGCGAAATCCTCTGTTGGATGCGCCTGCGCGTACCATTCGCCGAGGTGATGCACATACCGGCGACTTCCGGGGCGGGCCTTGTAGTGAGCCGGGTATTGCAGCGACGCTGGGCCAAAAACTTCGCGCCAGCGTTTACGTCGGCGCAGGCGATACGCGTTATCGAGCGCGTGGCCGGCCTCGTGACGCAGGATTCGCATGAACCAACGTGAATTGCCGCCCTCCGCCTCGCGCATGATGCGGCGTTCGAGTTTCTCGAGTCGCGGATGCGCGAGATAGAACGGCACGGCGATACCCGGTACGCCGTCCGGCGAAAACCATTCCTCGGAGAGCCACACGTGCGGACGGAAGTGAATTCCGCGCTCTTCGAGCTCAACGTAGAGGCGCGCGATCCGACGCCGCAGAGAGGAGCTCTCGACGCTGAGCTTCAAATCGCAGAACCGCAGGTTCAGCAACTCCTCGTCGGAAAGACGGGTCCACGGCAACGCCTTACGGCGCCGATTGGCGGTGGCGCGCTTCCTCGGGGTAGCGACGCCGCTCAGTACGGCGGTTGTCGTCGACATGGGTGCAAGTTCGGATCGTAACGGGAGAACGGCGCCTGTCCGGTGCGGCCGCAATAGGCGAGCATTGCTCAGGCAGGCGACCTAAGCTTACCCAAGGCGCGCGGCGCTGTCTCGGGGCGAGAGAGGGTGGGACGCGTGCGTTTCGCTCAGCCGCTTAGGCCGAGCATGGCATGCGCGAGCAGCCGATCGGCGCAGTCGGCGATCAATTCCTTGTGCATCAGACCGTTGTGCCAGGAAGTTGGAATCGCCTTCACACTATAGTAGGCGCCGGCGAGCTGGCCGCAGACGGCGGCGATCACGTCGGAGTCGCCGCCGAGGTTGGCGGCGTAGAGAATGGCGTCCCGAAAATTGCTGGTCGCGCCGAAGGCGGCGATTGCGGCGGCGAGGACGGCTGGGGCGCCGCCGCCTGTGCCGGGTGAGGGGCCCGAGGAATGATGGGCGGAAGCGCCGCTGCCTGAGACTCCGGCACCGAGTCCAGCCTCGGCGCCAGCGCCAGCACGCGCGCCTCCGCGAGCGCTGCCACCGGCAACCGGGCCAGCGCCAAC
>DATBCZ010000041.1:0-14760 GCA_036270175.1 Steroidobacteraceae bacterium
GGAATCATTGCCGAGGTCAACGTTCACGGCGGCGATGATGCTAAAAATCCCATCCTGCTTGGGAAGCAGCCGAACCACGTGGCGAATGACAGTCCCCTGCGCCGGCTTTTCGACGGTTGGAATTTCGCCACCCTCCACCACGGACACGTTCTCCCCGCCCTCGACCTTGCCATCGATGTGGTCGATCGCCCCCGCGGCCGGCAGGATCGCGAGGTCGACATCGACCGGCTGTCCCGCCTCGGGAGTGGAGCGTACCTCGAACCTGAGTCCCACGGGTGGACCTCCCTTCCCCGCGCTGACAGCAGCGACCATGTCCTCAGGGGGACGGCTGGATGGGTCGGCCACCCGGTGAGCGCCCTTTTTCGTGCCCGAATGAGCCGCGTCTCCGGGAGCGGAAGACGAGGAGCCGCAGCCATTCAAGCCCAGCAGCAAGGCCGCCGCAACGGTCCAGCCCACTCGGGAGATTCGTGTGGATGTCTTCATGACGTCCGTTGCGTAACCCCTCAAATCCTGATTTAACATGAAGATACCGCGTCTCGGCCGCCGAGCGCACGTCCGACTTGTGTATTTCGTGAGCCACACCCGACAACACGGCTATCCGCGAAGCAGCGGCGGGTCCTCGATCACTTCCACCTGCTCGATGAGGTCGCGCAGATACCCTTCCCAGTACCGGGCCTCACCCAACCACGGGAAGGCACGCGGAAAGGCCGGATCGAGCCAGCGATGCGAGACCCAGGCTGCATGATGCAGCATGCGTAATGCCCGCAAAGCTTCGATCAGACGCACCTCGCGAAAATCGAAATCGGCGAACTGCGCATAGCCTTCGAGGAGCTCGCTCCACTGCCGCTGCTGCTCCGAGCCGGAGCCCGCCAGCATCATCCAGAGGTCCTGCACCCGCGGACCCATAGCGCAATCGTCAAGGTCGACGAGCACGGGACCCCGCTCGTTCCAGAGCAGGTTACCCATGTGGCAGTCGCCGTGAATCCGGATGTCGCGCACGTCACCGGCCTCCTGAAAGGTCTGCTCGACCCGCTCCAGCAACGTGGCGCTCACCGACTCATATCTCGCGTGCAGGTACTCCGGCAGCAGCTCCCCGGACAACACCTGCTCGCGGGCCTCCCAGCCCAGCCGCCGCACCCCGAGTTTGGGCCTCACCAGGAAAGGTTGCCGGGCCCCTATCTGGTGCATGCGGGCCAGGGTCCGGCCAAAGATCTGCCTGGCCTCGGGCGCATCCAGCTCCGGGGCCCGCCCCGCCATCCAGGGAAACGCGGCGAAGCGGAACTCCCGGTATTTGAAAAGAGTGCGGCCCTCGAGGCGCACGGGCGCCGCCACCGGCAACTCTGCTGCCGCCATTTCCTCGGTAAAAACGTGCTCCTCGTCGATCTGGGCGTCGCTCCAGCGGGCCGGCCGATAGAACTTCAGCACCAGCATCCCATCCGTGCTGCCGAGCTGGTACACGCGGTTTTCGTAGCTGTTGAGGGCAAACAGCCGCCCGTCGACCTGCAGGCCGACGGAAGCCGCGGCGTCGAGCACGACTTCGGGGCTGAGGCCGGTGAAAGGCTTCACATCCGTGGCGCCGCTTTTGTTTATCATCCCGCCTTTACCATTGCGTCGTCCTCACCGCAGGGATTTCCCATGAATCGCGGCACCATCTTAGTCACCGGCGGCGCGGGCTACATCGGCAGCCACACCGTTCTCCAGCTTCGTGCTCGCGGCGAGCGGGTCGTTGTCCTCGACGATCTTTCGCGGGGATTTCGCCAGGCCGTGCTCGACACACCATTGGTCGTAGGCAAGGTCGGTGACCGTGAGACCGTGCTCAACGCTCTACGCACCCATGGCGTCGACACCGTCATGCACTTCGCCGCCTACACCATCGTCCCGGAATCCGTGGCTGAGCCCCTTAAATACTACGGCAACAACACGTGCTCCACGCGTAATCTGCTGGAGTGCTGTGTCGAGGCGGGTGTACGCAACTTTGTCTTTTCCTATACCGCCGCCGTATACGGTATCCCCGCCGAGGGGTACGCAGCGGAAGACACCACGACGGCACCGATAAATCCCTACGGCACCTCGAAACTCATGTCGGAGTGGATGCTGCGGGATGTAGCCGCGTCCTCCCCGATGAAATACGTGGCACTCAGGTATTTCAACGTGGCCGGCTCGGATACCGGCGGGCGCGTCGGGCAGGCCACCCCCAAAGCCACACTGCTGGTGAAAGTCGCTGTCGAGGCTGCGGTAGGCAAACGGCCGCACGTCTCGATCTTCGGCACCGACTACGCGACAGCTGACGGCACGGGGATCCGGGACTACATCCACGTGGAGGATCTCGCTACCGCTCACCTGGACGCGCTCGAATACCTGCGAAAGGAAGGCGACTCCACCGTTCTCAACGTGGGTTACGGCCACGGATACAGTGTTCGCCAGGTGCTGGAGAGTGTCGAGCGGGTGGCCGGCAAACGACTCAACGTCAAGGAGGAGCCCCGCCGGGCCGGCGATCCGCCCGCCCTGGTCGCGAAGGCAGACCGTATACGGGCGGAGCTCGGCTGGAAGCCCCGACTCGACGACCTCGATACCATTGTCGCCACGGCGCTCAAGTGGGAGCAGCGGCTACTCCAGAACCCATGGTAGGCCCTTCCGCAACCGCTGCCGCTCGTGAGCGCGCAGCGCGCGCGTAACGAGCCTGAACCCGGCACCACAGGGTAGAATGCCCTATGCAGTGGGCCCGTCCCAAGTCATTGAGCGGACTGATGCTCCTAGGCCTGGCGTTAATCGCCGTGCCGCTTCTGGTCGCTATCCTTACCGCCGCCCTCCAGATCCGCTCTCTGGCCGACACCGGTCAGAAGATCGTGGTCGAGGGCGTCAATGCCGCGCGCGCCAGCCAGGAGTTGTTCAGTCAGATCGCCTCGCTCGAGCGCACCGCCCGACTTTATGACGTGCTGAATGACTCGAATCTGCTCGATCTGTACCGCCGCCAGGATGCGCGCCTCACCGTGACGCGCGAGCAACTCAACCAGCATGCCGCGACGGAAGCGCGTGTCACTCTCGGAGGGGTAGGCGATCTGCAGCAGAAGATCCGGGTCAGAGTTCTCTCCATGACCGCGGGAAGCGGCACCGCCAACATGGCCGCCCTGTCGCGAGACTTCACCGCGCTCAGCAGCCTGGTCGATACCGTGTCGACCCAGAGCAACGCGCAGATCGACGCGGAAGTCGCGGCGTTGGAGGAACAGACCCTGCGCGCGCGCCGGCGCCTCCTTTGGCAGGCCGCGTTGCTGGTGCCCCTGACCATCGTCGCAATCTTCGCCCTCACCGTCGCGGTCGGCCGGCCGCTCCGCCAGCTCGACCGTGCTATCAGTGAGCTCGGCCAGGGCACCTTCACGAACCAGATCGCCGTTTCGGGGCCGCACGATCTGGAGCGCCTCGGTGGCCAGCTCGAATGGCTACGCCAGCGCCTCCTCGATCTCGCCCACGAGCGGAACCGATTTTTAAGACACATGTCGCATGAGCTCAAAACGCCACTCGCCAACATCCGGGAAGGCACGGAGCTGCTCATGGACGGCGCCGTGGGCGAGCTCGACTCCAATCAACGCGAGGTGGCCGGCATCCTTCGTGAGAACGGTATCAAACTGCAACGCATGATCGAAAACCTGCTGTCCTTCAGCGCCTGGCAGACCTCGAGCATCGGTCTCGACTCGAGTGAGTTCCGCCTGCGTCCCGTGGTGAAACAAGTGCTGGAGAATCAGCAGCTCACCCTCCTTTCCCAGCGTGTGCGCCTGGACGTCCGCGTCGACGACGTCACCCTTATCGCGGATCGCAGCAAAATCCGGCTCATTCTCGAAAACCTGGTGTCGAACGCCGTCAAGTACTCCCCGAAAGGAGGCACGATTCACCTGAAGGCGCGCACGTCCGGGACCCAGTTTGTGCTCGACGTGGCCGACAATGGGCCCGGTGTCCCCATGGAGGATCGTGAACACGTGTTCGAAGCTTTCTATACTGGCCGGGCCGCGAAGAGCACCGCCGTCAAAGGCACCGGCATCGGCCTGTCGGTCGTGCTCGAATTCGTCTCGGCGCATGGCGGCACCATCGAGATCATTGACGGTGAGTACCCCGGCGCCCATTTCCGCATCACTATGCCCATCAACACGGCCGATGGCGGCGTACCGGCCGGTCTGGAAGCCAAGGCGCAAGCGCATGCGGCCTGAATCCGTCGTGGCGCCCAAGCACACGCTCGCAGTACGCACCCTGAGTGTGACCCTCGTCACAACTTTGATGATCTGCGGATGCGCGACCGACCTGTTTCAGCAGCACGAACACCCAACTCATGACGTCACGCCGGTCGTAAACCGGGCGGCGGCGACCTCCACGGTGTTGGCCGACGACCTGCAACTCCTACAGACGTTGGTACAGGGCACGCCGTCAGTGCAGGCGGAAATCGTCGCCACGGCCCAACGCGACTACGAAACCGCCCCTACACCGAGCCGGCAGCTGCGTTTTGCGCTGATTCTGGCCACTCCCGGCCACCCGGGGACCGATTTACCGCGGGCACAACGGCTGCTGCGCGAACTTATGGCCAATCCTGAGATGCTGATGTCCAGCGAACGGTCGCTGGCATTTTTGGAACTGCAGCAAATTGACGACCATTTGACGTTGGAGGGAGAAAATCGCAGGCTGCAGTCTGACGCTGTACGCGCCGACAGGGAGCGCCTGGCAAACGTGAATCACCGTCTCCAACTGGAGACAGATGAGAACGGACGTTTGCGCAAGGAACTCGAGGAGGCGCGTGCGAAGCTCGATGCGATAGCCAACATCGAGCGTTCGCTGAACGAGCGCAAACCCAGCAACGAAGGACGATCACAGTGAACATTCCCGCGAGCATGTTGCATCCCGAGCCACGAAGGACGACGACCTTGAACCAGATCGGCAAACGCAAAGCGCGAATTCTCGTGGTCGACGACGACCCCGGACTGCTGCGCCTGTTGACTATCCGCCTGCGCGCGGAAAGTTATGACGTCGAGGCGGTTGAAAGCGGTGTGCTGGCACTTGCGGCGGCGAGCCGGTTTCGACCTGACCTGGTCATCACCGACTTGCGCATGGATCACATGGACGGCATCGGGCTCCTCAAGGAGTTGCAGAACCGCTGGCCCGGACTGAAGGTCATTATCCTGACCGCCCATGGCACCATTCCAGACGCGGTGCAGGCCACGCAGATGGGCGCGTTCGGCTTCCTCACCAAGCCGGTTGACAAACAGGAGTTGCTCGACCAGGTGCAGAAGGCTCTGCGGATCTCCGGCTTCGGCGCCTCCGACGAGGACTGGCGCGCCGAGATCGTCACGCGCAGCTCGGCGATGGAAGAGAAGCTCGCGCAAGCTCACATGGTCGCCGGCACCGACGCGCGCGTCCTGATCACCGGTGAAAGTGGCACAGGCAAAGAGCTGCTGGCCCGCGCCATCCACAAGGCGAGCCCGCGTCGTAACAAACCCTTCGTCGCCATCAACTGCAGCGCCATGGCGGAAAACCTGCTCGAGTCCGAGTTATTCGGCCATGAGAAGGGCTCCTTCACAGGTGCCACGCGCGCGCACCGTGGACTCTTCATGGCTGCTGACGGCGGCACACTGATGCTCGATGAGATCGGCGATATGCCGATGAGGCTGCAGGTGAAGCTGCTGCGGGTCCTGCAGGAGAACGTCATCCGTCCGGTCGGCAGCACCGACGCGATTCCGGTGAACGTACGCGTCATCTCCGCTACGCATCGTGATCTGCAAAATCTCATGAGCGCCGCGCAGTTCCGCGAGGACCTCTACTACCGTCTGAATGTCGTCCACATCGAGATGCCGCCCCTGAACCGGCGCCGTGAGGACATCCCGCTGTTGGTTGCGCATTTCCTGGCGCAGATTGCGAAGGAAAGCGGCGTTCGGAAGATTTATGCCCCCGAGGCGGTCGAGTTGCTCGCCACAGCCGACTGGCCGGGTAACATCCGCCAGCTGCAGAACGTGGTGCGTCAGAACGTCGCGCTGTCGCAGACGCCGATCATCCCGGTGGAGCTCGTACAGCAATCTCTCGGCGGCGGCCCGGGTCGGCTGCCCTCCTTCGACGAGGCGCGCGACGAGTTCACCCGCAGCTACCTGTCGCAGATCCTGCAGATCACGGGCGGCAACGTCAGCCAGGCGGCACGGCTTGCGAAACGCAACCGCACCGACTTCTACAAGCTGCTCGCCCGCCACCAGCTCACGCCTGAGGAATTCAAGCAGCGCTAACGCCAAGACCAGCAAGCCGAAATCATGAACGAGCGCCAGTGGAGCGAAGTCGACCGTTACTTCACTGATCTTCTGGTCAAGCCCGACCCCGCACTGGCCGCCACCCTGGAGGCCAGCGATGCGGCCGGCCTGCCGCCGATTAACGTCGCCGACAACCAGGGTAAGTTCCTCATGCTCCTCGCGCTGGCGCGGGGAGCACGCAACATCCTCGAGATCGGTACTCTCGGTGGATACAGCACCATCTGGCTCGCGCGCGCACTTCCCCCCGACGGACGCCTGGTTACCCTCGAGGCCGTACCCACCCACGCAAAGGTGGCTCGCGAGAACATCGAGCGTGCGGGATTCGGGAAGACAGTGGAGGTCCGACTCGGTCGCGCCAGCGACACGCTTCCGCAGCTCGCCGCGGAAGGGCTTGGGCCCTTCGACTTCATTTTCATCGATGCCAACAAGTCCGGGTATCCGGAATACTTCGAGTGGTCGCTGAAGCTCGCCCATCGCGGCACCGTCATCGTCGCCGACAATGTGGTACGTCACGGCGCCGTAATCGACGGCCACAGCCGGGATGCGAACGTCATCGGCGTACGGCGCTTCATGGAGTTGGTGTCGCTAGAGCCGCGTGTCAGTGCAACGGCTATTCAGACCGTAGGAAGCAAGGGGTATGACGGGTTCGCGATGGCGGTTGTGATCGACTAGCCGGCGAGTCAGCCTCGCTTGATCGATACGCGGGTCCGTAAAATCGCGTTGCCCCGAATCTGCCCGGCAAACACGACCGTCGGGGCTACCTCCTTGAGGTCAAAGCCGTCCGAATGCCAACCCAACGGGGGCTCCTCGCGACCCTTGACGAGCACCGGTTCGAGCCCATCGTAACAAGTCAGGATGACCTGCACGTTGTCCCGGCTCGCGGTCACCGAATTCCCTGCAACCACCACGGCACACTCGGGTGCGAAGTGCCAATGGATGGCGACAGAGTGCGCGGCGCTGCAGACCAACTCGTCCGTGATCGCGAGGCTCGCGATACCGGCTGTATAACGCCAGGTACGGCGGTGACGAACCGGGTCGGATAGCCGCCGGTAACCATCGTGATGCGCGGCGAGTGTCTGCTCGTCTCCCGAGGCACGGAACGTTTCCACGACGGCATTCGCATGCCCGAGCCAGAGGAAGCTGCCGCCGTACTCTGACTGATCCTTATCGTCGACGACGACGGTGTTATGTGCCGCCGTGCTGCGGAAGTAACGGCGCCAGGGCTGCGCGCTGTAGGAGAATGTACCCGGATCTTTGAGGATCGGCTTGCCGGCAACGCTCAACGTAAATGCCAACGCGTCCGCATGCCCATGCGCCGCGATCGCCAGATATCCAAGCGGCCCGGCATCGGCGACGAGACGCACCTCGCGGGGTGTCTCGAAGTCCTCGCCGAGAATGAAGTAGCCGCCTTCCGGGAAAGCGCGCCGCACGGGGAAGGCTTTGGAGGCGTCTATTTGGGCGAAATCCGCTGCAGCCTCGTCGCCTAACAGCCAACGGCTCTTGTCGTCGAAGCGCCCGCTTTTGGCCCGCAGCGCCGGTCGATTGAAGAGCACCGCACCAGTGGCAAGAAGAGAGCGAAACACGTCCGTATCGGCCAGCCGCAAGAGCACTCCCTCATCCGCGTCCCCAATCATCGGCACATTCCCACCGACGTCCATCACACTCGCAATGAACTCGAGCATGACTTCCAACCGTCCCCAATACTCCTTTCCGAAGTCACGCCCATTCGCCCGCGCCACGAGGCCCGCTACCAGCATCATGTCCGCGACGGCGTGGTGATACCAGATCGCCTGTTCCTTGTTGACGCCGTCGGCGAAGGTTTGCGCCAGCGCCTCTCTCTCCAACTCCGCGCGCGCCTGCCGTGCCCACTCCGCGCTTTCCGGCCACAGCGGCCACGTCAAGGTACCCACCAACAACCCCGTGGCCTCACCCAACAGATGATTGTTCGCCGAGGAGTGCCGCGACCAATGCCGCGGGATGAAATGGCAGTGACGATAGATGGACTCGAGCCAACGGGCGCGGAACGCCTGCCCCTCGGGGCCCTCGAATACCGTAGCGTCATCGCCACCGAGCAGGAACCAGGCAAACGACCAATTTACGAGCCGCGCCGCATGCTCGAGACTCACGCACCAGTTCACGCCGCGCGGATACGGACATTGATCAAACCAGGACTCGAGCATCGTCCGACAACCAGCCGCGTAACGCTCGTCGCGCGTCAGGTGCCACGCCTGCGCAAGGGTCACCAACTCCAGGTGTCGGTTCGGCTCCCAGAGATACTTGACGTCACCGACCAACGTCGGATCGCGGTAGTTGAGCTCCTTCCCGAACACCAGCGGCGCCTCGATCCCAGTCCGTGGATCGACGTTCCAGCGAGGCGGGAACCCGAGCTGCACGCCATGTAACGAGAAGACATCGAACACCCCGCTCAAAATGCGGTCGGCGGCGCGCCGATAGCGCTCGACGTCGAAGTCGCGCGGCAGGCGCGCCAACCACGGTTTCCCACACTGCCCCGCGGGAACCGATGGCCGCGCGAGCCCGATCCCGGCCCGCTCTACCGTGCCCTGGATTTTTCGCCCCACGCGAAAGCCCACCTCGGAGGGGCTCATCGCCCTGAGCCGGCTCAAGGTCCACTGTATGCGCGAAACGTCCACAAACTATTCCCCAAGAAATTCCATAGGAATACTACGGCCGTGGCACACACCTGGGCGAGTAGGTAGTACACCCCAGCCGCGCCAAGTACCTGCATCAGCACAAAATTGATCACCAGTCCCACCGCCGCCAAGGTCACGAACTTCGCCGCGGCCGGCCCGTGGGGCCGCTCGCTCCGGAACGTGAAGTGGTAATTCAACAGATAATTGCCGGACGAACTGGCGACGAACCCGATCGCGGAGGCCAGCGCGGGCCACATCCCCGACCCGCGCACCAACACGATCAGGATCAAATATTGGATCCCCGTGGCCACGCCGCCCACGAGCCCGAATCGCATGAGCCTGCCGAGCCAACCCGTCACACGTGTTTCTCAATGATGTACCGCGGCCGCGCCTTGGTCTCCTGGTAAACCTTCCCTAGATACTCCCCGAGCACTCCGGTGCACAAAATCTGAATCCCTCCCAGCAGGTAAATGGGCAACAATGTCGACGTCCACCCTGGCACCGCCCGATCCGTGAACAGCCGCACCCACAACGTCCACAGCCCCATGGCGCCACTCAACAGGAACACCAGGAACCCGAGACCCGTGATGAATCGCAACGGCGCCACCGAAAACGAAGTGACCGCATCGAGCGCCAGGGCGAGCATTTTCCGCAGCGGATACTTGGACTCCCCGGCGAAGCGCTCACTGCGCGTGTAGTACACGATCGCCGACTTGAACCCGATGAGCGGCACCATGCCGCGCAGGAAGAGGTTTACCTCGCGGAAGCTCTTGAGCGCCTCGATGGCCCGGCGGCTCATCAGGCGGAAATCCGCGTGGTTGTAGACAGACTCCGCTCCGAGCGCGCTGATGAGACGGTAAAATCCCTGCGCCGTGGCGCGCTTGAAGAAGCCATCGCTGGCCCGGTTGTTCCGCACACCATATACCACTTGCGCGCCACGGGCGTATGCCTGGACCATCTCGGGTATGACCTGGATGTCATCCTGCAGATCGGCATCCACACTCAACAGCACGTCCGCATCGCAGGTGTACAACCCCGCCAACAAGGCATTTTGATGCCCGCGATTGCGCGACAGCTTGATTCCGCCAATGCGGGTATCCGAGTTTGCCAGCCCCTCGATCATCTCCCAGGTACGATCACGGCTGCCGTCGTCGACGAATACAACCTGGCTGCCCGCCGCCACGCGACCGTCCGTCATCATTCCCTGCAACAGGGCGATCAGGCGGCGCGCCGTCTCTGGCAGGACTTCCTCCTCGTTGAAGCACGGAACCACGATTCCGAGCCGCGGAATGACATTGACGTCGCTGCTCGACACGGACTCTCCCTCGCTGCGGGTCTCACCCGGGAGGCGCGGGGATGGCGCACTGCCCGTCCGCCGCTTTTTCGACGCAATACTGTCTCTCTTCCGGGACCGTGGTGCGATCGGAAGGGTTACGCCTGGATTCCTGAAAGTAGATCGGCCACTGCGCATCGTATCCCGCCTCCAGAAACTCTCGCAGCGCGTCCCGATGCCACGCCGCCGCCTTCTCGACGAAGTCGACGGAGCATCGCGCGCCGCGCACCTGTATTACTTTGCTGTCACCCACGTCGACAGACCTGATCCGGATCGACCGATCGAGCTCCACGAGCGACAGCATCATGTAGTGGGGCTCTTCCGCAAACGCCAGCACGTTACCTGAGCAGGTACGTGCAAATGCGCGGCCCTCATTCCTCAGCAGCATGAACAGTTCCTGCTTCGCGTCATGATCCAGTGGAAATGCCCCCATCGGAACTGACTGCGTCGCCCGGCGTCCCGTGAGCAGCGGAAATGTCCACTGATAATGCTGCTCGAGCGTGTTATGAGAAACTTCCGCGATCGCCTGGTTGGAAATCACCAGGAGCGCGGCGGCGGGAATCGCCCATTGCGGACGGGCGGCTCGCGTCAATATCAACGCGATGGTCAACGCCACCGCCAGTGTGACCAGGATGAGATGCCGGCCCGGCGTCGAATTTGGGAGCCAGAACGCCAGCGACGGCAATGCCAACGCCAGTACCGCAACGGAATTGATGAGCGGCAGCGCGCGCGCGGCGCGCACACAAGCCAGCCACAGGAATGCCAGCATGGTCGCCACTCCGCTGCATAGAACGACGACAATGAGACCGCGCGGCACGGTATCCGCCTTGTAGAACGTCGCAAAGAACGTGGCGACGAAGCCCGCCTTGCCACCCGGACCGCTGCTGAATGAGTACGACTGCAGGATGAGAAACACGGCGAAAGCGGGAATCAGCACTGTGAGCCGCTGCCCCGCCGCTTGCAACCAGGCCCGACGCGAGGTCAACTCGCGGTCGCCGGCGACGAGCGTTATGAAGGGAAAGGCGAGGACGAAATCCCCACGCATCGTCAGTGCCACTGTCAGAGCAGCGAAAGCAGCGACTCCGGCCAGGAGCCGTCGCCCGGGACGCAGCTCGATATCGGTAGCGTACGTCAGCAGCCATGCCCCGAGCAGAGTCAGAGCGATGCCGGGCACCTGCGGATGGCCGCTGGTGCCCAGATCGAGAAATACGGGACTGAATCCAAACAAAACGCAGGTGACGACGGCCGCCGCGACACCAAACAGCCGCGCAACGTACAGCGCCAGCATCCCCATGGCGACCACGGCCGAACCGTACCCGATGAAGTTGATAGCCGCGATGAGTGCCGTTGAATCGAGCAGCACCGACCGCGGCAGGAGATGATAAATCGCGGCGTAGTAGCCGAAGCTGACTTCCAGGCCGTAGTGGTAACCGGCAGCCTCGTGCAACCCGGAGGAAGCGCCGTACAGGATGGCCATCACGGTCCGCTCCAGGTCTGGCTCGCCGACCACGTCGTGAAACACGAACGGCAACACCGCAAGCGCGTACAGAACGACCGGAACGGCTAACAGCCATCTGCCGGGATCGAGCTGCGGGACGGCCACCCGTCGTTGCAGGATTGTATTCATCGCCCTCAGACGACGTGCGAGCGGGTGACCTCTGTCCCAACCGGCGCTGCGGCGCGATTGCCGGTAACGGCCTCGGGATAGCGGACGACCTCGTCGACCTGGTAGTCCTTGATATCCCGGGCATGGGTGAAAATGATGAGCTCACCCAGCAAGCCGAGCGCGAACAACTGCATACCCAACACCACGAGCAATGACGACAGCAACAGGGCCGGCCGGTCGGCCAGCGGGTGCAGGAACACGAGCCGGTCGATCGCGAGATACGCCACCAGCAGGGCACCGATCACAAAAGTCGTGGCTCCCACCATGCCAAAGAAGCGTAGTGGCTTCTTCGTGAAGCGCACCAGGAAGAAGACGGTGAAGATATCGAGGACCCGATGCAGGTATTCCTTCGGCGGGTAGCCCCCGTCATACCGATCCAGCGGGGACTGCGCGACATCGACTTCGACGATGCGGAATCCCTGGCGGTTCGCCAGGACGGGCAGAAAGCGATGCTGGTCGCCGTAGAGGGAGATCTCCTCCAACACGCGCCGTTTCATGGCACGGGCGCCGCAACCCAGGTCGTTGAAGCGTTGCCCGCCAGTCGCGATCAAGCGATGGAACGCGTCGCGCCGGATGACTTCGAAACGACTGCCAACACGCGGCCAGCGCCGCCCGATGGCGACATCCGCCTTATCCAACGCCCTCACCAGCTTACCGAGCTCAGCGCCCTGGATCTGGTGATAGGCCGGCGCGGTGACGATCACGCGGCCGGAGGCACGCTGGAAGCCCGCCATGAGCGCGGTCGCCTCGCCGAAGCGCTTGGTGAGGCTGATGACGATGAGGCTCTCACCCCGCTCGAGCAGGCGCTGCAGGGCGGCAGCGACCTCGGGCCGCGGGCCATCCAGGACCACGATGAACTCGTAAGGGACGTCGAGGCTCGCGAGCCCGACTTTGTACTCCGCGTAGAGCGCCGCGATGTTGGCAGCATGACGTTTGCCCACCGGCATGATGACCGACAGGGGCAGGCGGGCGGTATCTGAAGTAGCGGTCGTCATGGCAGAACTCACTGAATGATGAGGGAGCGGACCCGGATCTGCTGCGTGAGTCCCGAGAACTCGTGCTCACGCATGTCGCCCAGCTTGTAGACGAGCTCACCGATCGCGCCGCTTCCGAGGAGGATGATGGCCGAGCTGAGAAAGATCACCCCGCAGCCGGCGATGGGCAACGAGTAGGTTCCGTCCGAGACGAGAGTCACGATCGTCGTGGCGAATGCAACGGTCGCCGCAAGCAACATCGGCACGGACAGCATGCCGAACCACAACATTGGCCGGGCCGTGAACGAGGCCACGGTCTTGATCACCATCAGATCGAGCAGCACTTTGTAGATCCGCGACAGACCATATTTCGACTGTCCGAACTGGCGCGCGTGATGCTGCACCTTGATCTCCGCGATCTTCGGCCCCGCGATCGAGGCCATCGCGGGAATGAAACGATGCATTTCGGAATACAGGGGGATCTTCTTGATGAGCGACGCACGATAGGCTTTGAGCGAGCAGCCGTTGTCCTTGATCGGCACCCCCGTCACCTTTGCAATCAGCTTGTTGGCGATGCGCGAAGGAATTTTGCGCGACACCAGTTTGTCCTGCCGGTCGAAGCGCCAACCGACGACGATGTCGTAACCTTCGTCTATCTTGCGTAGCAGCGCACCGATGTCCGTCGGATCGTTCTGCAGATCGCCATCCATGGTCACGATCACATCCCCCGACGCCTGCGCGATGCCGGCCGCCATGGCCGGTGTTTGTCCGTAGTTCCGGCGGAACTTCACCAGGCAGACACGCGGGTCGGACCGGGCGATCTCGTCCGCAATCCTCACTGTCGCATCCCGGCTGCCGTCGTCGACAAAGATGATCTCGAACGAAATCCCGAGCGGCGCCACGGCGTGGGTAATCGCCGCATACAACGGGCGGAGGCTGTCCTCCTCGTTGTAAAGCGGCACGACGATGGAGACCTCGGGTGTCATGCTCAGTAGTACGGGCTGTCGTTACGCTCGGTGGAGCGATTCAACACAACACCCATGAGATTCACCTCCGACAATACCTCCTTGGCATTCGCCAGCGTGCGGCGGGCGGTCTGCCCCTGTGACACGACCAGCAGGAAGGTGTCGACGCGCGGTGCAAAGGCGAGCACGTCGTCCGTGACCATGAGAGGTGGCATGTCGAACACAATGATCCGGCGCGGAATTTGCGCTTCCAGGGCAGTGAGGAACTCACCCATGCGGGGGGAGCCCAGCAGCTCCGAGGAGTTCTCCACCGAGGAGGCGTTCGGGATGACCGCGAGCCGCTTGACCCCGATGTCGTAGATGATCTGGTCGAGCTCCACCTGGCCTGACAGGTAGTCCGTCAGGCCGTGCTCGTAGCTCATACCGAGGTAGTTACCCAACTGCGGCCGCTGCAGGTCCAGGTCGACCAGGAACACGGATGTGTTGACATCCTGCGCCAGGGCCAGCGCGAGATTGACCGAGGTGAGGCTCTTACCCTCGCCGGCCATCGTGCCGGTGACGCCGAGCGTGAACCAGTTGTTCGCCGCCAGCCGGTGCAGAACCCGCGTGCGCAGAATTTTGTACGCCCTGGAGATACCGACGTCCGGAACCCGGAGCAGTACGCGGTTTCGCTCCATCGCCTGCGGGTCGACCGGTGCCGGCCGGTACTGCACCGGAACGAAGTTCTCCGGCAACGGCGGCGTCGCCGGCGGTTGGCGCCCGATTCGGGAGGGGGACAGCACAGGCCCCGGCATAGCGGCCGTGCGCTCGTGCGCCGAGCGGCGCATGACTTCTTCAATCAAGCTCATGAGAATTGATACCTCATCGCACGGTCAGTAAAAATTGCGGACGGTCACAAC
>DATBCZ010000042.1:0-5800 GCA_036270175.1 Steroidobacteraceae bacterium
TTGTCCGGACATGTAACAACGACATATCTCAAATCAACTCATGGCTGCCTACGTACAAGACACGAACTTTTTTACCCGCAGAACCATAGTCCTTTTCGCGATCATCGGGCTGCACGTGTTCATCGCATGGGCACTGGCGACCGGCCTCGCGCGACGCGCCATCGAACTGGTCGCGCCACCGATCCAGACCGAGGTGGTCGAGGAAGTCCAGAAAAAGGACGAGCCACCACCGCCGCCGCCGCCGCAGATGGAGCGTCCGCCGGTCGAAATTCCGCCGCCGGACGTCGCGATCGAGGTTCCGGTGGAGACACAGACCACCGCGATCCAGGACGTGACCGACAAGCCGGTGCCGCACGCGCCGCCGCCGCCACCGCCGCCGGTTGCGAAAAAGAATATTGTCGGTCCGAAGCCGGGTAAGGGGTTCCCGACCGCCGAGGAGTTCTACCCTCCGGCGTCGAAGCGTTTAGGGGAAGAGGGTTCGGCAAACGTGCACGTGTGCGTCGGACCGAACGGCAAGATTACGGAGGATCCGACGCTCGCTCAGACATCGGGTAGCGCCCGATTGGATGATGGAGCGGTGAAGCTTGCAAAGGCTGCCTCGGGCCACTACCAGCCCGGTACGGAAGATGGTGTGCCGATAGCGTCGTGCATGGTGTTCAAGATCAAGTTCGAGCTCCGCAATTAATTATTCGATATAAACGCCGCCCCCGCGAGGGCGGCTTTTTTTTGTGTTCCGAGGAAACTATGGAAAATCAAGCCACCGCAACCGTCGATAATCCTTACGGCCTGGGCGCCCTCTGGGCTGGGGGCGATCTGATCGCCCGTTCTGTGCTCATTCTTTTGGCCATCATGTCGCTCTCGTCCTGGTACGTGATCCTCACGAAGCTGTGGGACCAGCGCAAGCTGAAGCAGTCCGCCCGCGTCGTGGAGAAGCAGTTCTGGACCGCGCCCTCCCTTAAAGATGGCGTGGAGCGTCTGAAGAAGGGCGACGACTTCCGCGCGATCGCCGAAGACGGCCTGCGTGCGGCGTCGCATCATGACGGCCGCCTGACGGACCGCATCGACCTCCATGAGTGGATCACCATGTCGCTGCAGCGCGCAGTCGACGGCGTGAACAGTAAGTTGCAGGGCGGTCTCGGCCTGCTCGCCACCGTGGGCTCGGTATCACCGTTCGTCGGACTGTTCGGCACGGTGTGGGGCATTCTGAACGCACTTGTCGGAATCGGCATCGCCGGCCAGGCGAGCATCGACAAGGTGGCAGGCCCCGTCGGTGAGGCGCTGATCATGACCGCCATCGGTCTGTTCGTCGCCGTACCGGCCGTCATGGGCTACAACTGGCTGCTGGGCCGCAACAAGGTACTGCAGGACGCCCTGCGGAACTTCGCGAGCGACTTGCATGCCTACCTCGTAAGCGGTGCCCGCGTGGGCGTGACCGGAAACGAGATGGGTGGTGCGCGTCCGAGCGCTGCTCCGGCTGCCGCGATCCGCAAGTAGTTTCGAGTCCGGAGGCGGATTCGGAGACTTTTGATGCCTGTGGCGCGCTTCAGCGCGCGCCCTATCGGTCCCGCGCGTATCGCGCGCGGGACGAGTGAGAGGAGCGACGATTATGGCGATGAGTGTCGGACCCCCGTCCGGTAGTGACGAGCAGGGTGTAATGGCGAACATCAACACGACCCCCCTCGTGGACGTCATGTTGGTGCTGTTGATCATCTTCCTCATCACGATCCCGGTGATCAACAAGACCGTGAAGGTGGAATTGCCGAAGGCCGTGAACATTCCGACGCAGACGAAGCCGGAAAACATCACGGTCGCGGTGGATAAGAACGGCAATATCTACTGGAACGATAAGAGCATGCCGACCAGGGACGACCTGCTTGCGCACGTGAAAGCGGCGGCCGTGGAAAAACCTCAGCCCGAGGTTCATATCCGCGCCGACAGAGATTCACGCTACGAGGCGGTCGGACGGGTGCTGTATGCCCTGCAGCGCGGTGGCATCGTGAAGGTAGGCTTCCTCACGGAGCCTGACCACGGTGTGCGCGGCATGCGGCAGTAAGAGGAGAATAAATATATGGCAATGAGTGTCGGAAACGCTGGCGGCGGAGTCATGTGCGACATCAACACGACGCCGTTGATCGACGTCATGCTCGTGTTGCTCGTGACCCTGATCGTCTCGCTCCCCATCATGACCCACGCGGTGAAGCTCGATATGCCGCAGTCGAACAATCCGCCGCCGCCGGATCAGCGTCCGGAAGTCATCGATCTCGAGATCGATTTCGACGGCACGGTGGTCTGGAACGGTACGCCGGTCAAGGACATCGGCCAGCTCGAATCGTACTTCCACACCGAGGCTGACAAGCCGGTACAGGCGGAAATCCACCTGCGGCCCGACCGCCGTGTGAAATACGACTCCGTGGCGAAAGTGCTGGCGGCCGCGCAGCGCAATCGCATGAAGAAGATCGGTTTTGTCAACACGTCAGAGTTCAAGGATTAATCGTCTAAGCGCATGCGAAACAACACCATGAACGCCAAATTCAGCCTTGTCGCGACCCTCGCTTTGAGCGCTGCCGTCGTGGGCGCCACGAGTCTTTTACCCGTCGTGGCGGCCGACAAGAAAGAAGAGAACAAAGTCAGCAAGGATCTGGCGAAGCCCTTGAAGGCCGCACAGGACGCCCTGCAGGCGAAGAAGTACCCGGACGCTCTCGCCAAGTTGAAGGAAGCGGAGTCGAACCCGAAGAAGACACCGTACGATGAGCACGTCATCAACGTGTTGGCCGGTTCGGCGTACGCGCGGACTAACGACTATCAGTCGGCGGAGAAGGCCTTCGAGGCCCAGGCCAACGACGGCTTTACCGAACAGGCAGAGCTGCCCCGCATCATCAAGGCGACGGCGCAGATCAATTACCAGCTCAAGAACTATGACAAGGCCATCGAGTACGGTAACCGGGCCATCAAGGGCGGCTACGGCGACGAGGAAGTCAACGTCATCGTCGGGCAGTCCTATTACCTGAAGGGCGACTACAAGGGCACCCTGAAGTTCTTCGAGCCGATTGTCGAATCCGACATCAAGGCCGGACGGACGCCGAAGGACCAGTCGTTGCAGCTCATCATGAGCTCGTGCGTGAAGACGGACGATTCCGCCTGTACGACGAAGGCTCTCGAGAAGCTGGTGACTTACTACCCGAAGCCCGACTACTGGAAGGACCTGCTGTACACGCTGCAGCAGGACCGTACGCAAACCCAGTCGGACAAGAACACGCTGCAGCTGTATCGCCTGATGTCCGAGGTTGATGTGTTGGCGCGGCCCGACGACTACACCGAGATGGCACAGCTCGCCATGGAACAGGGCTCGCCCGGCGAGGCGCAGCACATCCTGGAAAAGGGCTTCCAGAAGGGTGTTTTTGCCGATCAGCGCACCAAGGACAAAAACCAGCGTCTGCTCGACCAGGCAAAGAAGGCCGCGGCCGCGGACGAGGCGTCACTGCCGAAGATCGAGAAGGATGCGGATGCCGCTCCGACGGGTGACAAAGATGTCGGTGTGGGACTTGCGTACCTGGGTTACCTGCAGTACGACAAGGCCAGCGACCTGTTGACGAAAGGCTTGACGAAAGGCGGCGTGAAGAGCGAGGCCGAGGCGCGGCTGCTGTTGGGTATCGCGCAGCTGAAGGCCGGTCACAAGGACGACGCCGTGAAGTCCTTCCACGCGGTCAAGGGTGACCCCACCCTCGAGCGCCTGGCGAATCTCTGGAGCCTCCACGCAAGGCAGGCCTGAGCTTCGTCCAGTCACGGATATTGGGAACAGGCAAGGCCCAGGAGATGAACTCTCCTGGGCCTCTTGTTTTATTGGCCTGAAAGTCGCCTACGGCGCTTTCAGGCGGTTTAGGATAACGACCCCACAAGACGGAGATGCGACATGGCGATCAAGGCGGGTGAGCGCATGCCCTCGGGCACGCTCAAGACGATGACAAAAGACGGTCCGAAGGACATCACCACGGACGATCTCTTCAAAGGGAAGAAGGTCGTGCTGTTCTCGGTGCCCGGCGCCTTTACGCCGACCTGCGATGCCAAGCACCTGCCGGGCTTCGTGCAACTGGCCGACCAGATTCATGCGAAGGGCGTCGATACGATCGCCTGCATGGCCGTGAACGATGTGTTCGTCATGAACGCGTGGGGTAAGCACTCGGGCGTCGCGGACAAGATCGTGATGCTCGCCGATGGCAACGGTCACTACGCCAAGGCGCTCGGCCTGGAGCTCGATGCGAGCGGCTACGGCATGGGAACGCGCGGCCAGCGTTTCGCGATCGTCGTCAAAGACGGAGTCGCCGAGCACGTGGACGTGGAAGCGCCGGGACAGTTCAAGGTCTCGTCCGCCGAGCACGTCCTCGGTCAGCTGTAATTTTCCGAAGGCTTTCCGGCGCGGCGCCTCTTAAGGGCGCCGCGTCGTCGTCTCCGGAGTGTCACTTGATGAGTTTTTCGAGCTCCGGGACGATCTGGAACAGGTCGCCCACCAGTCCGTAATCCGCTACCTCGAAGATCGGCGCCTCGCCGTCCTTGTTGATTGCGACGATGGTCTTGGCGTCCTTGATGCCTGTCAGATGTTGGATGGCACCGGAGATGCCGATCGCCATGTACAACTCGGGCGCGATGATCTTGCCCGTCTGTCCCACCTGCAGCTCGTTAGGAGCGTAGCCCGCGTCCACAGCCGCGCGTGAAGCTCCCACGGCGGCCCCAAGCTTGTCGGCGAGGCTATAGAGGATCTTGAAGGCATCCGCGCTGCCCAGCGCCCGGCCGCCCGATACGACGCGTGAGGCGGTCTGGAGGTCGGGGCGGTCGCTCTTGGCGGCCGACACCGATACGAAGCGGGTGTAGGTGGGCAGCTCGACACTTACTGAGGCTTTTTCGATGGGCGCCGCGGCGCCAGCGGGGGTTGCCTCGAAAGACGCTGAGCGCACCGTGCCCACGACTTTGGCGCCGCCCTCGACTTCCACAGTGAGGATGGCGTTTCCGGCGTAGATGGGCCTACGGAAGCGGGTGGGGCTCTCTACGGCCATGACGTCGCTGATCTGTGCGGTGTCGAGCAGCGCCGCGACTCGGGGCATCAGGTCCTTACCAAACGTCGTGGAAGCGCAGAACAGGTGAGTGTATGGCCCCGCAAGGGCCACGATCTGCGGCGCGATTGTGGCCGAGAGCTGGTGGGCATTCGCCGGGTTCTCAACCGTCAGTACGCGAGTAACACCGGTCAGCTGCGCGGCTTGCGCGGCAACTGCCGCGGCGTCCGCCGCGCAAACCACAACGGTAATTTCAGCGCCGGCAATTCCGCGAGCGCAGGTCACGCACTTGGCGGTGCTGGGATTGAGCTTCGTGCCATCGTGCTCAGCGACGATCAAAACTTTGCTGCTCATTTATTTAACCAAGCCCTTCTTACGCAGTGCGTCCACCAGTTCGGCGGCGTCTTTGACCCGGATACCTTTTTGACGCTGCGGCGGTGGCTCGAATTTCACGAGTTTCAGCCGCTGCTTTTGCTCGACGCCGAGCGCGCTCAACGTGAGGGTCTCGAGGGGCTTCTTCTTCGCCTTCATGATGTCGGGCAGCTTCACGTACCGCGGCTCGTTCAAGCGCAGGTCGGTCGTGATCAAGGCCGGCAGGTCAACCTCCAGCGTCTCCAGTCCCGCATCCACCTCCCTTGTGACCTTCGCCTTGCCGTCCGACAGCTCAACCTTCGAGGCGAAGGTGACCTGCGGCCGGTTCCACAGCGCCGCCAGCATGGGACCGGTCTGACTGTTGTCATCATCGATAGCCTGTT
>DATBCZ010000043.1:0-2352 GCA_036270175.1 Steroidobacteraceae bacterium
GGCGACGGTCCTGTCGATGCAGCCTTCAAGGCGATCGAAGCCGCGACAGGCATTAATGTCATGTTGCGTAAATTTGAAGTGCACGGCGTCACGGAAGGCGAAGACGCGCAAGGCGAGACGGTGGTGTACGTGGAGTACAATCAACGCACCTACCGCGGCTCGAGCGTGAGCACGAACATCATCGAGTCCAGTACCAAGGCCTTCCTTGAAGTGATCAACCGCATCGAGCTCTCGCAGGCCGGCACCCGGCTGCGCGAGGAGCGCACTGGCGCCGCGCACGTGGCGCAGACAGCGGTTTAGTCGACCGGAGTCCTCTCATGCCCATTCCAGCAACGCAATTCATCTGGTTCAACGGTAAGCTCGTGCCCTGGGAGAAGGCGACGGTACACGTCCTGTCGCACGCTCTTCACTACGGCTCTTCGGTGTTCGAAGGGGTACGCGCTTACGAGACTCCGGATGGCGTCGCCATCTTCCGTCTGCGTGATCACACGAGGCGGCTGTTCGACTCCGCGAAGATCTATCGCATCCCGGTGCCCTTCACACCCGAACAGATCAATGCCGCCTGCCGTGAGGTTGTATCGAGCAACGGGTTGGTCAGGGGAGCTTACCTTCGCCCCGTGATCTTCAAAGGTTATGGCGAGATCGGTGTCGCGCCTCGAAATGAGCCGCCTACCGAGGTTGCGGTCGCGGCCTGGGAGTGGGGCAAATACCTCGGTCAGGATGGCGAGGATCAGGGCGTGGACGCGTGCGTCTCGTCCTGGCAGAGGGTGGCCCCCAACACCCTCCCCGCCCTGGCCAAGGCCGGTGGCAACTACCTTTCAGGCCAGCTGATCGGGGCTGAAGCCCGTCGCCTGGGTTTCGCGGAAGGCATCGGCCTCTCCACGGACGGCACGGTGAGTGAAGGGTCCGGCGAGAATATCTTTCTCGTGAAGGACGGCGTGTTGCTGACGCCGGCGCTGTCACACTCGGTACTGAGCGGCCTGACTCGGGACACGATCATCCGACTCGCCAAGGACCGCGGCATAGAGGTGCGCGAATGTGCGATTCCCCGCGAGTTGCTCTATCTCGCGGACGAAGCGTTCTTCACCGGCACCGCGGTGGAAGTCACGGCGATTCGCTCGGTGGACCGCATCCCCGTCGGGGCCGGCAAGCGTGGGCCCATCACGGAGACCTTGCAGAACGCCTTCTTCGGTTTGTTCACGGGCAAGACGGCCGACAAGTGGGGCTGGCTCGATCATGTCGATATGGCGCCCGCGAAGCCTCGCGCTGTCGCGGCCGGCTAACGGAGTTACGGAACACTCAATGTCACGCGCACCGCAAACGATGTTCGAAAAGGTCTGGGACCGCCACCAGGTCACGGCCGAAAGCGCCGACACGCCCGCTGTCCTCTATATCGATCTGCACCTGATCCACGAAGTGACTTCGCCGCAGGCCTTCTCGGTCCTGCGGGCGCGGGGCCTGCCGGTACGCCGCCCCGACCTCACCCTGGCCACGATGGATCACTCCACTCCGACGCGCACCGAACAGGTCTTCGGAGGTGCGCCGATCTCGATCGAGTCGGCTGCGAAGCAGGTACGGGAGCTGGAAAAGAACTGCGCGGCTTTCGGTGTTGAGTTGCTGGGCCTGCGCAACGCGCAGCGGGGCATCGTCCACATCATCGGTCCGGAATCGGGAATCACGCAGCCCGGCAAGACGGTCGTCTGTGGTGACAGCCACACGAGCACACATGGTGCGGTAGGCGCGCTTGCTTTCGGAATCGGGACCACCGAGGTAGGACACGTTCTCGCGACGCAGTGCCTGCTACAGCGTAAGGCCCGCACATTCTCCATTGACGTGAGCGGTACGCTCCGCTCTGGGGTTACCGCGAAGGACCTGATTCTCGCCATCATCGGCCAGATCGGCGTGTCGGGCGGCACCGGGCACGTGATTGAGTACCGCGGCGAGACGATTCGCGCGCTCGACATGGACGGCCGCATGACCGTATGCAACATGTCGATTGAAGCCGGCGCTCGCGCCGGGATGATCGCGCCCGATGAAACGACCTACGCCTATCTCCGCGGCCGACCCCGTGCTCCTCAAGGCGCGGATTGGGAGCGGGCCGTGGAACGGTGGCGGCAACTACCGACTGACGCCGGCGCTCGCTTCGATAAGGAAGTGCAAATCGACGGTTCGTCGATCGAGCCGATGATTACCTACGGGACCCATCCCGGCATGGTCGTCCCGATTTCCGGCGCGATTCCTACCAGAAAAGGCGACGCTGTCTTCGCCAAGTCGCTGGCCTACATGGGGTTGGAAGCCGGAGCGCCGATCAAGGACCAGGTCGTTAACGTCGTGTTCGTCGGCAGTTGCACG